>SLEY01000467.1 GCA_007124535.1 Planctomycetaceae bacterium | reverse complement strand
GGGCTGATCACACCGAATCCTGTCACAGCAACTTTCGTTGGTTCCATAGGCGGGCTCCCCCAGTCACTCCTTCTTCGTGGTTGATCCTTGTGTTGTCGGCGAGCCGCACGGATGGTCCCCCAGGGGAGGCCGAAGAATCCGGCCACAGGCGAGGTCAGTTTAGCCGATGCCCCCCCGGGCGTCAAAGACCGATCTGGGCCAGCCGTCAGAATCCGCCCGACCCGTCTGAGTCCCCCGGCGAATGAGTGAATTCGGCCCGGGATCCCCGACCGGCTGGATGGGCACGGCCGATAATCCTTCCCGGACCAACCCGGCCGGCAAGACGCGGTTAGGCAACCCGCAGGAAATGATCTACCCGCAGCGATGTGGCCGGTCTCTGACCGAGCCACTCGGCCGACCGAAGGTCTCCCCTATCCCGGGAGACCTTCGGTCGGCCGTTTCGGCGGGGTCGGAGACCCACGCCGAGCGCGGTAGATTATTTCCTGCGGGTTGCCTGAACGATCCCCCCGTACCGGGCACCGTCCCTCCGAAACGACCCCGTCATGGTTCCGGTAGGCGGTATGGGGGAACTGGTCCGTGGATGGGAACGTCTGAGAAACTAGAGTGAGCAGGGTGAGCGAGAGTACCATGTTTGGGTGAGGTCAATTCCGCAAATGTTTGGTATATTTCCCACGGCGAAGGGAGCAAGGCGGCGGACTCGCCGGGCACGGTCCCGATTCGCGCCTCGCCGCCTGACTCTGGAAACGCTGGAATCACGCCGCGCCCTGACGATTTCAGGCGTCTTGATCGAGGATTCGATCTTCCCGGCAGGCAGCCGGGACGAGCACCGCTTCCAGATCTCGGAACAGAACCTGGAGTCGGCGGGAGGCCAGTATTTTGTCACTCTGGCACTGTCCGCGGGTAGCGGCCAATTCCAGCCGCGTGCGCGGCTGTATGCGCCGTCCCAGACGCAACTGGGCAGCGATCTGGACGCGGGTTCCAAATCCCGATTTACGCTGCGCGATCCCGGTGAATACGTTATCCGGGTCCGCGACGGCAATGACCGGGACACGGGGTATTACTCCTTGGCTCTGGAGGGGTTGAATCCGCCGAGTGCCAATGCGCGTACCATCGAAGTGGGGCAGGTGCAGCATGGAACCCTCGCGGCCGGCGGGATCCATACCTACCAATTCACGGCCGAGATGGGCGATGTGGTGGCGATCGCCTTGGCCGAAACGAACGTGGCGTCGGTGGGGTACCATCCGCGAGCCGAGTTATACCATTCCGGTTCGGGGGAGCGGATCGGATTGACGTCGGCGGCGACGGGGAACACCATCCGCGAAATGACTTCCGGTCGCAAGTACATCTCTCCACCCCTGTCGCGGGACGGAACCTACCTGATCCAGGTGTATGACAACAACTACAGTGACACCCATGCCAACGGCTACTATGTGGCCTTGGCGGGTTTGCGTCCGGCGAGTCCGGACGCGGAGTGGATCGTTCCGGGCGAATTGCAGAGCGGGGTGGTGGACACGGGCCAGATCGACACGTATCGCTTTACCGGCAACGCGGGCGACGTGATCGCAATTTCGCTGTCGGACGACGAACCGGGCTTGAAGCACCAGTTATGGGCCCAGCTGTTTGCGCCTTCCGGCCAGCCGGTACCTAAGCTGGTGGGTACATCGGGACCCAGCCAGGTGGAGAACGGTTCGCGGGTGTTGTTCGAATTGCCGGAGACGGCGACGGAATGGAACCCGTACGTGTTGCAGGTTCATGATAACAACTTCACCGATCGCGAAGCGTACGGGGTGATGGTGCACGGATTGAGTCCGCCGAGTGCGGGGGCGTTGGATTTGGTCGTGAGTCAGCCGCGGACGGGGACGCTGGATGCCATGGGCCAAGTCGATGCGTACACGTTCACGCTGACGGACGCCGACCTGGCGCGTGCCGGCGGCCAGTATCCCGTGAAACTGAGTCTGCAATCCCGGGACACGGTGGCTTACAAGCCGCGGGCGGTATTGTTTTCCCCGGCGGGCCGGGAGTTGGACGAGGTCCGTGCGGGGCGGTCCAAGCAATGGGAGTTGACGCAGGCTGGCACCTATGGGGTGCATGTCCACGACGACGATTTCACCCACACCAGCCAGGAGTTGATTTTGCGGGGGCGCTCGCCGGAGTACGTGTTGGAGTTGCACGACATCCTGCCGCCGCGGGTGGAGAACCTGTCGGTCAGCCAGGGGCTGCTGACCGCGGCCGATGCCGGGTCGCGGTGGAGCGCGACGGTGGTGTTCAGCGAGACGATGCGAACCGAGACGCTGCCATCGCTGGTGTTCACGCCCCCGATTGCCAGCGGCACCTCGCCGACCCTGATCGCGCCCTCGGCGGGCACGTGGAGCGAAACGCACGTGCCGAACGACACCTGGACGATCGACTACGAAGTGGTCGATCGCAACGTGGAAATCGCTTCGGTGCGGGTGGGAGTTGCCGGCGCGCGGGACCTGGCGGGGAATCTGCAGCAGGCTCATACGGGCCAGCATGCCCTGCAGATCGACACCCGCAACCCCGGCATCACGCAACGTTCGCCGGCCCATCGGGCGACGCGGGTTCCCTGGGATACCGACCTGGTGGTGACTTTTCACGAGCCGATCCAGACCGGGACGGGCTATGTGCATCTCCGCCGGTTTGAGTATGGGCAGATGGTGCAGAGCACCTCGGTGGCCAGTTCGCTAGTGACGGTCGCCGGTTCCCAAGCGACGATCCGTCTGGAAGACACGCTGGCCGACGACACACGCTATTACGTCGAGATGACGGCCGGAGCGTTCGTCGATTCGGTCGGCAACCCCGCGGCGATCGTGGAGGGCCCGACGCAATGGAATTTCACCACCGTCAGCATTCCCGGCCGGAATCCGCCGTTCGTTGCCCGCAGCCTGCCCGATCGCACGTTTCCCGAGGGTGTGGCGGAGTACCAAGTGGATCTTCAAGGCGTATTTGACGATCCCGACATCCCGGCCGGCGACGCGCTGACACTGGACTACCACGATGCGATCGACAATACGAACCCGG
>SLEY01000222.1 GCA_007124535.1 Planctomycetaceae bacterium | reverse complement strand
GGCGGCATGGTTCCCGACCATGGCCAGGAGCTGATCGATTTGATCGAGCGCACGATCCGACCCGATTTCTGGGATACGGCGGGCGGGCGCGGCAGCATGTTCTACTACCGCCCCCTCATGGCGCTGGTCGTCACCGCCACCACCGAAGTGCATGAAAACGTAGCCGGACTGCTGGAGGGACTCCGCCGCGCCGGTCCGTAACGATTTTTTTGCCCGGCGAACGACGGACGCCAATCATCATGGAAAGGCCATCAAGACCGGAATCGGCTTGCTCCGCCCAACCTGCGGACCGATTTAACAGGTCGTTCGAGCGGTTTTCCTTCCGTGTTATGGGGGCTATGGAAGTTTAATTTGGAGTTTTGGGGCACGACCCAACAATTGGCATGGGGATGTAAATGATGATCCTCCACAAAGGTGGTCACCAGCCGGTGAGGACGGGGCGCATTGCGTCAGAGGCGGAGCCAAGCTAGAATTCGTTATCAAGTCAGGCTAGATTTCGTGTTTGCCGGTCAGTTTCCCTTACGCCGGTTCCTCCCGGCGGTCTCGTCGGAGTGCAGAAGATGTTCGAGCGAATGTCCCACGGTTGGCGTTTAGCCCAGGAGAGCTGGCGGGTTTTGAAGCTGGACAAGAGCCTGTTGATCTTTCCGCTGATCAGCTCGATAGCATGTCTGGTGGTCCTGATCAGTTTCGCGGTCCCCTTGTGGAACACCCAGTTTGGTCAAGCTCTCTTGGAAGAGGGGGCGGCGGAAGACCCGTTGGCGTATGTTGTCCTGTTTTTGTTCTATTTTGTGAATTACTTCGTGATCATCTTTTTCAACGCGGGTTTGATCTCGTGTGCCATCCTTCGTTTCAAAGGCATGGAGCCCACGGTGGGGCAGGGGTTGCAGTTGGCTTGGTCGCGCTTGCCTCAGATTCTGGGCTGGGCGCTGGTCAGTGCCACCGTTGGGTTGGTGCTGAAGTTGATCGAGTCCCGTTCGGAGCGCGTCGGGCAGATTGTGGCCGGACTTCTGGGCATGGCCTGGTCGGCCACCACGTACTTTGTGGTGCCCGTGATTGTGGTCGAGAAGGGCGGTCCCATCACTGCGGTGCAGCGGTCGCTGGCCATTTTGCGGCGTACTTGGGGCGAGGCCCTCACGGCCAACTTTGGAATCGGGATGATCGTCTTTCTAGCGAGTCTGCTCGGAATTGTTCCCCTTGTTCTGGGGGCCATGGCATTGGCGGCGGGGCTCTGGCCACTGGCCGTGCTCGGCTTCGTTGCGGGCGTGGCTTGGTTTCTGATCGTCAGCTTGATTTCCTCGGCGATGAACGCCATTATCGTGGGGGCGCTATACTTGTATGCCGCCGAGGGCAAAGTGCCGCAGCACTTTGACGGCCAGCTCCTGGCGGATGCGTTTGCTCCTTCATGACATGGGGGTGTCATTCCGCGAAATGAACGGGCGGACAACGCGTTCTGGCAAACTGCTGAGGATTCTGGCGGAATTCGACAGCGTGTTGCTCATTACGCACGACAATCCCGACCCCGACGCCATCGCCTCCGGATGGGCCATTTGTTGGTTGATTCGCAGCCGGCTGGGAAAACCCTGCCGTCTGGTCGGCGGCGGCGGCATTGTGCGGGCAGAGAACCGGCACATGGTGCGGCTTCTGGAGCCTCCCATCGAGCTGGTGGACAACATCGAGGCGGTGGGCAAGACGGCCGCCATTCTCGTGGATTGCGAGTGGTCCACGGGCAACCATCTGCTGTCGGAATCCTCGCTGAAGCCCATTGGTGTCATCGATCATCACGTGATCAATGGCCACCCCCGTCCCCGGTTGCGGTTCCGGGATGTTCGCCCGCAGGTGGCCGCCTCGGCCAGCATCACGGCGGGTTATTTGCGGGAGCAGGGCGTCCAGCCGGATTGGAAGCTGGCGACCGCCCTGCTTTATGCGGTAAGGACGGAGACACGAGGCGGGGAGACTCGCCACTCGCGCTTGGATCGCCAGATTGTGGCTTGGTTGAGCGAGCAAGCGGATCCGGCGACGCTGGCGGAGATCGAGAACGCTCCCTTGGCTCCGGAATACTTTGCCGATTTGGCGTTGGCGTTGCAGAGTACGTTTGTTTACGACGAAGCCGCGTTGTGCTTTCTGCCTCAGGCCCATGGTTCGGAGATCATTGGCGAGGTAGCCGACCTGCTGATCCGAAGAATCGGGGTCACGAAAGTACTCTGTGCGGCGGTCGTGGAACGAGATCTGCTGTTGTCCGTCCGGACCGAGCGAGGCTCGGAGAACGCTGCCGAGTTAACACGCCGCACGCTGGAAGGGCTTGGCCAGGGAGGGGGACACCCGAATCGTGCCGGAGGAAAGGTGCCGCTGGCCCGCCATGCCTGCCCGCTGGACCAATTGTGGGATCAACTCCGGGCCCGCTGGTTGGCTGCCTGTCGAATCGAGCGGCAGCGTGGCACCCGATTGGTTCCTCGACGAGAAATCGTACGTCACCTCTGACCGAGGGCGGGGGGCGGAGTTGTATCCCAGCGTGACGCAATGAACTCGCCATCGCATTCACCATCCACCATCCGCTGGCCCCAAGCGGGCGAGGTCATTTGCCACGGCCAGAATCGCTATCGGATTGGCGAGGCGCTGGGCCGGGGCAGTTACGGGGCCACCTACGCGTGTACCGACCAGTGGGATAACGCCTTGGTGGTCAAGGTCCTGATCCCCAATCGCCAGACCTATGAACAGGTCCAGATCGATTGGCGCCGCGAAATCCACTCGTTATTGACACTTCGTCACCCCAATATTACTTATGTTTACGATGCTTTTGAACTGCTCCGCACCTTTCACATTGTCATGGAACGTTGTGGGGGCAGCGTCAGTCGGCTGTTCACCTTGCCCGATTATGACGGTTACAACTGGGTCTTGCCGATCGGCCGTTGTCTGTTGCAGGCCATTGGCTACATGCACGATCAAGGGTATGTCCACAAAGACATCCATCTGCGCAACCTGTTTTGGACCTATGTTCGCAACGAACTCACGCCGGAGAGCAGCCAGTCGGTCACGTTCAAGGTGGG
>SLEY01000510.1 GCA_007124535.1 Planctomycetaceae bacterium | reverse complement strand
GCAGTCGGTGGTGGGCGGTGGCATGGTCGTTGATGATTCCCAGCCGGTCCTGGAGGTCGCGGATCCGGGGGTAGATCTGAGTTCGGAGGGGATCGGGAAAGGCGGCGCTGAGCAATTCGACGGTATAGCGGAGTTGTTTTCCGGCGATGCGGAGGCGGTGCAGTTGGTTCCACTGGTCCAATTCTTGGTCCGCGGCCTGGAAGAAGTCGTGGACGGCTTTGTTCAAGCGTTTGGCGGCCCAGGGATGGAAGGGTTCGGTTCCGCAAGATTTTCGCGGCCCGGCGCCGGTTCGTTTCAGGAGTTTGGTGATGCGGCGTGCCAGGCGTCCGCTGTGGCCGAATTGTTCGTAGACGGCGACGATCGGCTGCTGGGCCTGCTGGCGATGTTCGCGCACGGTTTCCAGCAGTTGCCGTGCCGCGGGGTCTTGTTCGTCCCGGGCCAGGCGTTCGGCGAAGACGTCATCATCGCGGGCATCATTGGCGGCGCGGCGGATCCGCTGGACATGTTTTTTCAATCGTTTCCGGCGTTGCGGAGGCAGCAGGGGTTCGTACAGGTCCAGGGCGGCGACGGTCCGGCGGGACCAGACACGCATTTGGTGGACGTATTCGGGATCTTCCGACCAGCGCGTGGCGGCCTGTTCCAGGAAGGTGAGCACGGCTTCCAATCGGGTTTGCAAGCTGCGGCGGGCGACGTCGGCCACCGGTTCCCGGGGCGAGGCGGGCGCCCATTTGCCGAAATCGGCCATCGGCTCATGCCTCCTCGCGCCCGGCGGCCTGATGCGGTTCGAACATCGTCCGCTGGCTGCGCTGCTGCTGTTGTTCCGCCTGGATGGCCAGCTGGTACAGGTGCAGTTGGTGGCGGTGGTGTTTTCGCCGTTTGGGCCGTTCCGGCGGCTGGTAGGTTCCGTCAGGCAGGATGCGACGCCCCTTGACGTTGTCCCGGGCGTAGGATTTCAGGATGACGATCAACTGCTGGCGGAGGGTGGTGTCGGGGACGGGGACCAGCAGTTCGACGCGGCGGTCCAGGTTGCGGGGCATCCAATCGGCGCTGGAGAGGAAGACCAGTTCCTCGCCGCCGTGATGGAAGTAGAAGATCCGGCTGTGTTCCAGGAAGCGGTCCAGGATGCTGACCACGCGGATGTTTTCGCTCAGTCCGGGGACTCCGGGTCTCAGGCAGCAGATGCCGCGGACGTTCAGATCGACGGGCACACCGGCTTGGGAGGCGTGGTAGAGGGCGTCGATCAGGGCCGGATCGCCCAGCGAATTGACTTGAGCCCGGATGGCCGCTTTCTGACCGCTCTTTTTTCGGACGATCTCGCCTTCGATCAACTCCAGCAGCCGATCGCGGAGGGTGAAGGGCGCGGCGGCCAGGTGGCGGTAGGTCTGGGGCTGGGAGTAGCCGGTGATGGCATTGAAGAAGGCGGTCGCGTCGGCCGCCAGTTCCTCGTCGATGGTGAGGAAACTGATATCGCTGTACAAGCGGGCGGTGACTTCGTTGTAGTTCCCGGTGGCGAAGTGCACGTAGCGGCGGATGCCGCCCGTTTCCCGGCGGACGATAATACCGACTTTGGCGTGGGTCTTGAGGCCTTTGACACCGTAGATCACCTGCACGCCGGCCTGTTCCAGTTGCCGGGCCCACTCGATATTCCGGGCCTCATCGAAACGGGCTTTCAGTTCGACCAGCACCGTCACGGTTTTCCCCTGTTCGGCGGCCCGGTGCAGGGCGGCCACAATCGGACTCTTGCGGCTGGTGCGGTAGAGGATGATCTTGATGGCCAGCACGTGCGGGTCGTCGGCCGCTTCTTCGATCAGCCGCACCACGGGCTCGAACCCCTGATAGGGCAGGGACAGCAGGATCGGCCCGGCTCGCATATTGGCGAACATGCTCTGGGTCCGATCCACTTCGGGGCAACGGCGGGGAGGCCAGTTTTCGTAACGCAGTTCGTCGAAGCCGGTGACGCTGGTCAATCGCATGAAGGCCGACAGGTCCAGCGGCCCGTCCGCCGCATAGACTTCGGCGGCACTGACTTCCAAGGCATGTCGCAGGAACTTCTGCAGCGGCCGGCTGGCCTCGCGGGCGATTTCCAGACGCACGCAATCGCTCTGGCGGCGGGCGTCCAGCACCTCTTCCATGCCCACCATCAGATCGGCAGCCACATCTTCGCGGACGCTCAGGTCGGCGTTGCGGGTCAAGCGGAAGGGCACGATTTCACGGACTGGGATGCCGGGGAAGAAATCGGCGGCGAAATTGGCGACCACGTCTTCCAGGAGGATGTAGTGGTAGCCCTGGTCCGAGGGCAGCCGGAAGAAGCGCGCGGGCCCCGTGCCCAGCGGGATCACGGCATAGCGCGGGTCCGCTCCGTCCGACTCCGGTTCCAGCCGCACGGCCATGTGCAGCGCGCAATTGGCCAGCAGGGGAAACGGCTCACCAGGCTGGATCGCCATCGGCGTATAGACCGGAAACACCTCCTGCTCGAAAACCCGCTGCAGCACAGCCCGCTGGTCGGAACTCAGGTCCTCCGGCCGAACCCGCCGCAGATGGGCGGCGGCGAGCCCGGGTTCCAATTCGTCCCGCAGGCAAGCGTACTGGTCGTCGATCATGCGGTGGACGCGGCGGCTGATGTCGGTCAACTGCTGCTGCGGGGTCCGGCCGGTCAGATCCCGCCGCCGCTTGCCTCGTTTGGCCAGCATCTGCAGGCCGCCCACCCGGACCATGAAGAATTCGTCCAGATTCGAACCGGTGATCGCCAGGTACTTGAGCCGTTCCAACAACGGATTCTGCGGGTCCAGCGCTTCGTCCAGCACCCGCTGGTTGAATTCCAGCCAACTGAGTTCTCGATTGATATACTTCATGTCCCTGCCTCGATGCCCTCGGGTGCGTTCCTCAACAGGACGGGCATGCCGAAGATCTCGGTGAACATCGCCGATTTCTGTCCCAGGGCCATTTGTTCCAAGGACAGGTCGTCGGCGGTCGGCACGCGAAGCATCAATTGCCCGTCCGCCACCTCGCAATGGATCGGCCCGATCCGCTGGCTGCCCGAACGATCCAGGGCGTCTGCCAAGCGCAGGATCGCGGCCATCTTGGCCACATTCGTGCGGTCCTCCCAATCCAGGGTGGCGTATCCCTGATGGAACGGTTTCGGCGCGGAACGGCGGTGGTAGCGGGCGGTCAGGGCCGCCAGCAGGGCGTCGCGTTTGCTCAGCCCGAACAGATCGCCTTTGCTGATCAGATACATCGAATGCTTGTGGTGGCTGCGCGGGCTGACGGCATAGCCCACATCGTGCAGCAGCGCGGCCACATACAGAATCGCCTCGTAACGCCCGGCCAACCCGTGCTGGGGCTGCAGGGCCCGGAACAACACCCGCGACACGTCGGCCACATACTGGCCGTGCGCTTCGTCAAACCCCAGACTGATTCCGAAGTCCAGGGCCGAGCGGATGATCTGCTGGACGAAGTCGTCGGTCCAGGCGTGGTGCAGGGCCATTTCCTTGATCAGGCCGTCCCGCAGGTTGATGCTGGACACCTGCAGTTGGTCCAACGCCAGTCCCCGGGCGATGCGAGTGTAACACAACAGCGTCGGCCCCACGACTTCCGCTTCCGGAAAAACCAGATGGTACTCGTGCGCCACCTCCTCCACACTGCGTCCCATAATCTGTTCGGTCAGTTCGGCGAAACGGTCGCAGGGCAGGCAGGCCAATCCGGCGGCATCCCAGTTGGCGCCCAGGCGCTTGGCGGCAAAACGCACGTCACTGCCCAAGGTGATCAGTGTCGGGGGCGGGTCTCGCGGTACGTGCCGCAACAAATGGTCCACGGCCCGCTGGATCTGGCTCTCCATGATCCGCCGGATCTTGCCGAGCGGGGCATGGTAGGTTTCCAGCGTCTTGCGGAGGCGGAGCGAGCCCAGGCGGTAAGTGTGGGCAAAGGCCACGTCCCCACGATCGAACAACAGGACCTCCGTGCTGCCGCCGCCCACTTCGACGATCAACGTCCGCGCAGCCGCCAGCTCGGGACGGATCCGGAACAGCGGGCGGACGCCCCAAAATGTCACCCGGTTCACCGCCGCCTCGTCAAACGGCTCGACCTGAAATCCCGTGGCCACGTAGATCCGGTTCAAAAAGGCAAATCGATTGGACGCCTCGCGGACCGCACTGGTCGCCACCACATGCACCCGGCCCCGCCCGCGGATCCCATACTCGTCCAACTTCTGCCGATAACGCTGCAGCACCCGCACGCAATCCTCGGTCGTGGCCGGTTCAATCGCCCCCCGCGAAAACGTGTCCTTGCCCAAGTTCACCGCCTGGGTCAGGGTCTCCAGCGTCCGTACCGGCCGATCCGGCCCGATCTCGGCAATCGCCATCCGCACGGCCGTCGCACCGATATCGATCACGGCGACCACCTGCGGGGAGCTGTCTTCCTCCGAGGAACGAGTTTTGCTGGAGACCACAGTTTCGCGGGGCATGACAGACCATCCGGGCAGGATTCGATTGGGCACCATCGAAGACATTCGACCACCAGGATACCGGCAACCGCTGCCCGGGACCAGCCGTCGCGGCAAGGAACCGGCCGTTGCACGGCTGGCTACCGGGGCCCCAATTCCGTGGGGATCGGTGGGTCGATCGAGCGGACATGCAAATCGCGCTGCGGGAAGGGAATCACGATCCCCGCTTCCGTCAACACCCGGTAGACCTTCGTGTGCAGTTCATGCACGATCGCCAACCGGCAGTCCAGCGACGCCAAATACACCCGCAGGGTAAACTTCAAGGCGCTGTCGCCGAAGCCGTCGAACGTGGCGATCGGCCCGGGATTCTCCAGGACTTGCGGATGTTCCCGAGCTGCCTTCAGCAGCAGATCGTGAACCTGTTCCGTGTCCGAGCCGTAGGCCACGCCCACTTCGATCACCACCCGGTTGACGCTGTCCGACAACGTCCAGTTCAGCAGCCGTCCGGTGATGAATTCCTTGTTGGGCACCACGAATTCCTTGCGATCCCAATCGACGATCGTCGTCGCCCGGATCCGCATCCGGGACACGACCCCGCTGACGTTATCGACCGTGACGATATCCCCCACTCGGATGGGCCGTTCGAACAGGATGATCAAGCCTGCCACGAAATTGGCGAATATTTCCTGCAAGCCGAACGCCAAACCGAAGGTCAGGGCGGTTGCCAACCATTGGATTTGCGACCAGCGCAGGCCCAACGTGCCGCTGGCCATGATGACACCGACCAATACGATTGCATAACTGCAGAGCACCGTTGTCGCATAGCGCACGGAGGCTTCCAGGGGCAGACGCTGCAAAACGGCGATTTCCAGCAGACCGGGGAGGTTCCGAAAGGCGATCAGGGTGGTGATGGCGATCAGGGCGGCCAGGAACAAGTTCGAGACCGTCACCGGCCGGATTTCCTCCCGGGTGGTGGTGTGTTCGACCCCGTTTTCGGTGATCGTTTCGCTTACGACAACGACGGTGGGGTAGAGATGGCGATCCAGCATGCGGAGCGCGGGGATGGCGCCATCCCAGATTGCCCAGACTCCCAGCAGCGCGGCGACGACCACCCCCGTCGTGACGATTCGCTGGGTCTGGCTGCTGAGTTCTGCCAGATTGACGCCTTCGTCGACGGAGACGATGGAGCGTGAAGGTGATCCGCCGGCGCTGTCGCTTTGCAGCGCGGCCAGGGCGGCCGCCCGCCGCTCGCGCGCTTGGCGAATGCTCAAGTGCCGGCGGTGGACCAACAGCAGTCGCAGCAGGAGCGAGCGGAGGAGGATCAGCAGCGTGACCAGGGTGGTGGTGGAGAACAACCGGATCGTCAGTTGTTGGGCCGTGTACGAATAACCGAAGAAAGCCAGGGCGGCGGGCGCCAGCGGGAGGGCGATGGCCACCAGGTACAGGAAGTAACGCGAGCGATCGAGGTAGCCGTTGCGGTGAAAGGCGATGTATTCGTGCAGCACGCCGCCCGTGGGGCGCAGGATGCGACTGGCGAAGAACGAGGTCAAACCGCAGAGGGCGCCGAACAGGAGCCGTTCCAGCACGTCATAACCCTGCTCCGGATCGGCAGCATAGAGGGTCGTGGACACGAAGAGCAGTGGTGTGGCCAGCAGCGCCCAGCCGGTCAGATGGGTGCGGAGCGAACGGCAGGCGGATTCGGGCCAGTCGAAATGCGATTCGGCCAGCCCTTGGGAGCGGCAGACGTGGCGAACCAGTTCCACGGGCAGCAGGGTCCAGCCCAGGACCCACAGGCCGATCGCGACCGCGCGGACAAAATCGTGGGCGCTGGGCACGTTGATCAGCCGCCACGCCAGGTACCAGCTGACCACCGGCCCGAGCAGGCTCAATACAAGCGTGTAGGCGGTGGCTTTCAGTGTCAGTCGAAACTGGGTGCAATTCCGCCGCTGGGCCAATTCGCCCAACTCGGCGATCCGTTTGCGGGCACGCCGCCGGAGGGTGATCAGCAGGGCCAGCAGCATCAGCGCGGCGGCCGTCAGATTCGTGTGCTGGCGGGCGTCGTGGCCCAGCGCGGATGCCACCCTCGCCCACTGGGACGGACTGACGATCCACCAGTCCGTCTCGCTCAACCGCATTTCCACGGTCAGCGGTTGGGCGCTGCGGATCCACAGCACCCGCTCGTTAATATAAGCGACGTAGCTCTCGGTCCTCTGGACCAACTGCTGTTCGGCCGTATCCAGGGCGGTCAGGGCGTCGAAGTAGGTGTCCTGATTGCGGATCAATGTATCCAGATACTGGCGTTTCCGATCCAGCATCTCTTCGGCCGCCTCGCGCAACCGTTGCTGTTCGGCTTCGTCCAATCCGGGCGGAGCCCGGCGAAGAATCTCGGCAATCAGCGCGTCCCGCTGGGCCAGTTCGTTGCGCTCCTGATCCAGGCGGAACAGTTCGAAATGCGCCTCCTCGATCGTTCGCTGACGCTGGCGCAGGTTCTGGTAGCGTTCCCGGACCGTGGGCAGTTCCGCACGCTGCTTCCGCAACTGGGCTCCCACGGTGCGGGTTAGTCCAATGCGGTCCACCAGGTCCCGCGCCTGGGTGAACAGCCGTTGCACCTCTTCCAACGCCGCTTGGACTTCCTGCAATTCCTGTTGGGTCACGCTGACCAGGCGGGTGAGCCGCTGGGCTTCGGCCGCCAATTCCGCATTCTCTTCGGCGTAACTTCGCAGCAGGGGCAGGGTGCGAAACACCTGTTCATCGGCTTCGCGAACCGCCTGGTCCGCCGCCCGCTGCCGCAGATGACGCACCCGCTCGTCCAACTGGCGAAACCGCTGCTCGGCCAAGGCGACCTCCTGAATCTGCAGGTCCCGTTGGAAACGCAACAGATCGACGCGGTCCTCCGCATCGTACATGGCCAGTTCGTTCTGCAGAGCCGGGATCTCTTGTTCGATCAGAATCCGCCGGGCCCGCAACTCGGTGCGGCGAGCCAGATGCAATGCCGCGGGCTCGTCCCGAAGGGGGGGGCTGTCGAGTTGCCGGTCGATCTCCTGAAGCCGCTCGGGCGCGGCGAACAGCAGGTTACGGACCTCGCGGCGGCGGTCCGCCCGCGCCGCAAAACGGCTGTCCGCCGCCGTCTGGTTCTGCCTCACTTCGGCCAGCTGCCGATCCGCTTGCGCCAATTCCAATTCCAAGGCCGGCAGATCCAGGCCAGCCCCCGCATCGACCACGGGCGACGCGCGCAATTCCTCAGTCCGCTGCTGGACCTGCTCCAAACGCTCTGGAACGGTCTCCGTCCGCTGACGATGGACTTCGGCCTGGAGCGCCAGTTCGGCCGCTCGCGACAACGACTCCTCCGCCTGATCGAACAGCTCCCCGGCTCGCTTGACCGCTGCCTCGTCCAAATCGGTCGCCTCCGCCACCTGCTCCCGCCGCGCCGCGATCATCTCCGCGGTCAACGGTCGTTCCGGCTGGGGCGGCGGCGAATCCGGTTCCGTTCCCCGTTCCGGCTCCGGTTCCAGCGGCACGTCCAGCGCCGGTTCCCCCGGCGATTCGACCGGCTGCACGTCTGTCGGAGGCGACAAGAACCCCGGTTGAGCCGCCAGAGCGGGCCCCCAAAAAACAGCCAGTCCGAAAATCACCCATCGCACAACTTGCCCGACCATCATCCCCCTCGCTTCCGCCCCACCACCCCGCGCCTCGGTAACCAGTGCAGCACCGGAACCGGAATGCCGGATCTTAGGCGTTCCGGCTCGGCCGGTCAAGCTGAAAAACCCTTCCGTCGGGGTACTTGACTTCCCGCACCGCGTCATCCTGCCTCAATAAGTGACACATTCTGCCGACGGGCGCGACAGCCTGTCGCCAGTTCGCCGAACGTCCCGAATCGAGCCCGGTTTTCCGAATCGCGTGCGGCGCCACGAATTCGAGGAATGGCGCGGCGGGAGGTGAACAAATTTCGGCGGTTGAGCAGTCTTTGGCATTGAATTTGCACCACTGTCGATTTGGCGTGGCAAGTCTACCATGACATGACGACCCGGGATCCGCGTGGAAAGAAAGGTGCAGGATCATGATTGAACGAAACACGACCCCCCCGAATACCTCGGATATCGCCAGCAAACGTGAAACGATTCGAGCCGGTTGGACTCGCCAGGAATCCCGCGTGCGACGCGATCTGGCCGCCGTGAAACAGCAGCAGTTGTTCCGCAAGATTCTGGTCCGCTCGCCAGCCACTTCGTTCGCGGGTAGCGTTTAAGGACAAGGAACCAGTTCGGGTTGTTCGTTGGCCTGCAAGGGTTCCAAGGGCAAACCGAGGACTTCGCGTGCCAGTTGGCGGTAGTCGCGGGCTCCGTTGGAATCGGGTGCGTAGTGGAAAATCGACTGGCCAAAACTAGGGGCTTCTGCTAGTCGGATGTTCCGGCGAATGCGTGTCTGGTAGTTCTTGGCTTCTGCCCAGGCAGTTCTCTGCGCCTTCTGGCGCTCGAAGAAACCAGCCACATCGGTGGTGACTTCCGCGGCCAGACGCGTTCCCGACTCGTACATACACAACATCACGCCGCTCAAACGGAGTCCGGGGTTCAAGCGTTGCGCGACCACCTGGATGGTTCGCAACAGCTTGCCGAACCCATGGAGGGCCAAGAAGTGGGGCTGGAGTGGCAAGAAGACTTCGTTCACGGCGGTCAGTGCGTTGAGGGTCAATACGCCTAATGATGGGGGGCAGTCGATGATCAGGTAGTCGTACGGTTCGTGTTCCAAGTCCAGTTTATCGCGGAGGATCACTTCGCGGCCCACTTCTCCGGCTAGTTCCATTTCGGCGGCGGCCAAGTCCAATTGGGAGGGAACGAGCCACAGGTTGTCTTCGATCGCCACGCGGACGTCGGCCAGCAAGGTGTCGCCGGTCAGGACTTGGTAGACGGATTGGCGGTCGTTTCCCAGGGCCACGCCCAGATGCAGTGAGGCGTGGGCTTGGGGGTCCAGATCGATCAGGCACACACGTTGTCCTTGCTCGGCCAGCGCGGCGCTCAAATTGACGGCCGTGGTGGTCTTGCCGACCCCGCCTTTCTGATTGATGATGGCGATCGAACGCATCGGGAACTCCTTCTCCACCTGCTTCGCCGGCTACCGCAGGTCCGCCCCCGCGGTGACTTGGCCGCAGGAGTATACACCAAGGGGGGCGTTGGAGGCCAGACGAATCCCGGCCGGGAATTCCACCGGTTTGTTTTGAACGGGAAATCGGCTACAAAGGGAGTCCTACAAGGTCATCACCACAAAACTGCCGGAATCACTCATGCGTCAGATCGGCTCCTTGCCTGACCAAGCCGAAGCGGAACAGTTCGCCGCCTATCTTATCACTCAAGGGATCCCCGCCCATGCGGAAGAGGAGGATGGAGTTTGGCTGATTTGGGTGCGTGATGAGGACGCACTCGATTCGGCCGCTGAGGCGTTGGAGGAATTCCGACGCGACCCGGAATCCCCCCGTTACGCGGGCGCCATCCGACAAGCGAACGCACGTCTGGCCGAAGAGGAGCGTTTGCGGCGCCAGACGCAACGGCGGATCGTGGCGATGGGGGAGCGTTGGCGGCGGCAGGATGCGGGCAGGACCCCCCTGGTCAGTACGGTAATCGGGCTGTGCGTGCTGGTGTTCTTTATCACGAATTTTGGCAACCCGACCACATCCGCCTACCAGACGTTGGCTTTCGTTAATCCATTGTACGAAGTGCGCGACAGCGACTGGAACCGGCACGACTGGCGGGACCGGGCGGTGGACATTCGCAGCGGTCAGTTCTGGCGGCTATTCACCCCCGCGGTGATGCATGGCTCGCTGATGCACCTGGCGTTCAACATGATCATGTTCTACATCTTTGCCAACCAGATCGAGCGGCGGCGCGGGGCCTGGCGGTTGTTGGGGCTGATCTTGTTCACCGGCGTGGTGTCGAATGCCGCCCAGGGCTTGGCGCCAACCGATTGGGGGACCCTGTCGGGTACCCACCGTTTCTTGGGACTCTCCGGCGTCGTCTATGGATTGTTGGGATATCTGTGGATGAAAACCGTCTATGACCCGCAGAGTGGCCTGTACGTCAATGGTGGAACGGTCATGTTCCTGGTAATTTGGATGATGCTGGGGATCACCGGAATGCTGGGCGCCGTCGGTTTGCCGATCGCCAATTTAGCTCATGCGGTGGGCATGCTAAGCGGCATGGCGGTGGGTTATTTTCCGGTGCTTGCACGCGCGTAGGCAGGGCGATGTTGCTTCTGGTCAATGCCAATCGGATGCAACCGCCGATTGCGCCGTTGGGTCTGGATTATCTGGCGGCGTATTTGAGGGTGCGGGGTCAACAAGTCGAGGTCATCGACTTGAACTGGGCGGACGATGTGGTTGCGGCGCTGGCGGCCGATTGGCCTCCGACGGACCCCGAGTTGGTCGGGATTGGTTTTCGGAACGTGGACGATTGTTTTTGGCCGAGCGCCGTTTGGTTTGTGCCGGAGTTGGTCCAGGTGGTGCGTCAGGTACGGGCACGGACCGCTGCCCCGATCGTGCTGGGAGGTGTCGGTTATTCGATTTTTCCCGTGGAGATTTTGCGGCTCTCGGGTGCGGATTTCGGGATTGCTGGCGATGGCGAGCAGGCGTTGGCCCAATTACTGAGCCATGTGCGTGGTGACGGCACATTGGAACGGGTGCCTGGACTGGTCGGTTGGGTGGGGGACGAGGTGGTTCGCAGGAATCCGCCGAGCTGGCCGCGGCAATTGGAGACGCCTGCGGTACGTGGCGCGTTCGACAACGCGGCCTACTTCCGCCGGGGCGGTCAGATCGGTGTGGAGACCAAACGCGGTTGTCCGCGTTTGTGCAGCTATTGTGTGGACCCGTTGATTAAGGGCCAGACGGCTCGCCTGCGCGATCCTCGGGTGGTGGCGGCCGAGTTTGCTGAGTTGGCGGCGCAAGGGTTGGACACGATTCATGTGTGCGACGCCGAGTTCAATCTTCCGATCGGGCATGCGCGGGACGTATGCAACGCCCTGATTGCCCGCGGGTTGGGCCGGCAGGTGCGGTGGTACG
>SLEY01000015.1 GCA_007124535.1 Planctomycetaceae bacterium | reverse complement strand
GAGGAGGCGGCGGCCGTTTTCGGAGTGCGGGACGGCGATTTCATGAAGCTGCGAGTCCGCTCGCCCCAATGCTCGACGGTGCTGGAGGATCTGAAAGTGCGGGCCCAGCCGGGGATCAAATTGGAGGTGCATTTGGATACCGACGAGGGCAACGCGTGCTACATCGACGCCGCGTCGAAGGTCCAGTTGTTGAAGCAGGAGTCGTGCGGATGCCCGTGTGGAACGCTGTCCGCGGACGGCGACGGGAGTGTGGGCTGATGGGCAGGCGGCCGGGGGATTCCCTGGGAAGCCCCCGGCAGCGAGCGAAGAAGAACGTTTTTTTCCCTGGAGAATGAACCCATGGCGAAAGTGATGGAAGCGTTGGGGATGATCGAGACCCGAGGATTCGTGTGTCTGATCGAAGCGACCGACGCGATGCTTAAGGCTGCCGACGTCCAGTTCTATGGTTGGGACAAGGTGGGCAGTGGTTTGGTATCGGCATTTGTGACGGGAGACGTGGCGGCGGTCAAGGCGGCCACGGACGCGGGTGCGAATGCGGCCAGTCGGATTGGTGAGGTCGTGAGTGTCCAGGTGATTCCCCGGCCCCACGACGATTTGGGCATCGTGCTGCCCGCCCCGCTGAATCGCCGGGCGGCCGCGAAGTAATCCCCGGGGGAACCGGAATCGTCTACCCAAGAAATCGAGAGCATATCATGCAAAGCGCAATTGGATTGGTGGAAACCAAAGGGCTGCTGGGACTGGTCGAAGCGACCGATTCGATGGCCAAAGCAGCGAATGTCCAGATCGTCAAACGGGTCGGCATCGGCGGGGGCCTGGTGACCACCGTGGTCAAAGGCGATGTGGGCAGCGTGCGGGCGGCGGTGGAAGCCGGAGCCGCCGCGGCGCGCCAGGTGGGAGAACTGGTCAGCAGCCATGTGATCCCCCGACCTGCCGAAGGGGTGGTTCAGGCGTACTTGACTTAGAGCCGAAAGGGCGCATGACCATGAGGATCCTGGTGGCCAACCTGGGCTCGACCAGCTTCAAATACGGCTTGTTCGAAATGGCGGGCGAGCGGCAATTGGCGCGCGGCGGGGTCGAGCGGATCGGCCAGCCGGAAAGCCGGTGTTTCGTGGAGATCGGCGGCCGGCGTCAGGAGCAGATCGCTGCTGTCCCCGACCACGCGGTCGCCGTGCAACAGTGCCTGGCTCAACTGACCGACCCCCGGTACGGCTGCCTGCAGGACGTGTCGCAGGTAGCGGCAATCGGCTTCAAAGCCGTGCATGGCGGGCGGTACCGCGGTGTCCAGCGGGTCACGCCCGACGTGCTGGCCGCGATGGAGGAGATGGCTGCGGTGGCCCCGGCTCACAATCCGATGTACATCCGCGCGATGCGGCAGTTGTCCGAACAATTGCCCGAGATCCCCTTGATCGCGGCCTTCGAGACCGGTTTTCATGCCACGGTTCCCGAGCGTTGGCGGCACTACGCCGCCCCCTACGCTTGGGCTGAAAAATACCAGATCCAACGCTGGGGGTTCCATGGCGCCAGCCACCGCTATATCGCCATGCGGACCGCCCAGCTGCTGGGCCGCGAGGACCTGCGGCTGATCTCGTGCCATCTGGGCGGGTCCAGCAGTCTGTGCGCGATCCGGGCAGGCCGGAGCGTGGCGACCTCGATGGGGATGAGCCCCCAGTCGGGCCTGCCGCACAACAATCGCACGGGCGATTTCGACCCCTTCGCCCTGCCCGTGGTGATGCAAGCGACCGGCAAGTCGTTGGACCAGTTGCTGCGCGAATTGGCGGAGCAAGGCGGGTTGCTTGGGGTGAGCGGTGTGAGCGGCGACCTGCGCGATCTGGCGCAAGCCGCTGCGGAGGGAAACCGCCGGGCGCAGTTGGCCCTGGATCTGTTCCACACGGAGATCCGCCGCTGGCTGGGCGGACTGCTGGTCGAATTGGGCGGCCTGGACGCCCTGGTCTTCACCGGCGGGATCGGCGAGAACGCGGCGGACACCCGAGCCGCGGTCTGCGCCAACCTGGACCAGTTGGGCATCTGCCTGGACCCGCAGGCCAATGCCCGGGCTCGGGGCGAAACCGCCGTCCACGCCGCGGCCAGCCGGGCAGCGATCTGGGTCGTGCCCACCAACGAGGAATGGATCGTCGCGCGACAAGCTCGGGACCTGTTGGATACTCTCTGAAAGGCGGGAGAAAACGGACATGTTCATCGCCAAAGTCACCGGCGCCCTGGTCTCCACGCAAAAGGTGCCCGCAATGGTCGGCTGGAAATTGCTGGTCGTCGAACCCTACCGCCTGGATGCGGCCGGGCGGAACCGGCTGATCACCACCGGACGCACATTGGTGGCCGTCGACATGCTGGGCGCCGGCGCCGGCGATTACGTGCTGATCACCCAAGGCGCCAGCGCCCGCCTGACTCCGGAAACCAAAGACCTGCCGATCGATACGGTGGTGATCGGCATCGTGGACCAGGTCCACGTGGAAGCGAATTGTGTGTACTCGCGAGAGAATGAGGAACACCATGCAAATCGATGAAAACCTGATCCGCAACGTGGTGGCCCAGGTCCTGGCCGAAGTCGGCACGATCCCGCCGGTCGCCAACGGCAGCCTGGAGGGCCGCCACGGGATCTTCGACGATGCCGAACAGGCGATTCAGGCCGCCGGCGAAGCCTACGAACGGCTGCGCGGATGCAGCCTGGACGACCGCAAACGGATCCTGAACCATATCCGCCGCATCGCCATCGAGCAGTGTGTCGAACTGGGCACGATGGAGATGGAGGAAACCGGGATTGGCCGCCTGGAGCACAAGATCGAAAAACTCAAGACGCTGGGTGAAAGGGCGCCGGGCGTCGAGTTCCTGCGGAGCCAGGTGTACAGCGGCGATCGCGGGCTGGCCGTCATCGAACATGCGCCCTTCGGAGTGATCGGCGCGATCACGCCCGTCACCCACTCGTTGCCCACCATCACCGGCAACGCGATCAACATGATCGCCGCCGGCAACACCCTGGTCGTCAATCCACATCCCAGCGGCAAACGCGTGGCGGCCGAAGGCGTGCGGCGGTTCAACGAGGCGATTCATCGCGATATGGGCATCGACAACCTGATCTCGCTGGTCGCCGAACCGACGCTGGAATCCGCCCGGCACATCTTCCAGCATCACCGCGTCCGGCTGCTGTGCGTCACCGGCGGGGCCGCCGTGGCCCGGGCGGCGATGAACAGCGGCAAGCGGGCGATCGTGGCCGGCCCGGGCAACCCGCCGGTGGTCGTCGATGAATCGGCCGACCTGGACCGCGCCGCCCGGTGTATCCTCCACGGCGGGGCTTATGACAATAACCTGCTGTGCATCGCCGAAAAGGAAGTCTTTGTCGTCCAATCCGTGTTCGACCCCATGCTGGACGCCATGGAACGGGCCGGGGCCGTGCGGCTGAATGCCCGCCAAGTCGACGAACTGACCCGGCACGCCCTCGTGCAGGTCGGCGACGATCGGCATCACGCACCGTGCAAGGACTTCCTGGGCCAGGACGCCCGCGTGCTGGGCCGCGGCGCCGGCCGGCAGATCCCCGGCGACGTCGAATTGCTGTTCGGCGAAACGGACGAATCCAACCCGTTCGTCGCCGTCGAACAAATGATGCCCTTCCTGCCCTTCGTCCGCTGCCGCGATATCGACGACGCGATCGCCAAGGCCCGGCGCTACGAACACGGATTCAAACACACCAGCATCATCCATTCGAACAACGTCCGCAACATGACCAAGATGGGCCGCGCCCTGGAGACCACCCTGTTTGTGAAAAACGGACCCTGCATGGCCGCCCTGGGACTGGGCGGCGAAGGCTATCTGTCCTTCTCGATCGCCGGACCGACCGGAGAGGGCGTCACCACGCCGCTGACCTTCACCCGCGAACGCCGCTGTTCCATGATCGATGACTTGTGGATCCTGGGTAAAGCTTAGAAAGGACCGTTCCGCCCCGCCCGACTCGCGACCAGCGGGCCAGGGGCGACAACACAACCATGCATCGGGCTCAAGTGATTGGAAACGCGACCGCGACCGTCAAGCATCCCACGCTGGTCGGGCAGAAGCTGCTGATCGTCCAGCCGCTGCGGGCCGATGGCCATCGGCCGGATGGCGATCCGCTGCTGGTTGTCGACGCCGTGGGCGCCGGAGCCGGCCAGCGGGTGTTGATCACCAGCGACGGGCGGGCCGCACGCCGACTGCTGAAAACCGACGCCACCCCCGTACGCTGGACCACGATCGGAATCGAGGACGAACTGCAGGACGATGAAGGACACCCATGACCGGCGCCTCCTGGGATATCGACGCGATTGTCCGCGAAGTGCTGCGGCGGCTGGACCACCCGCAGGTCGCCGGCGGCGCGCCTGCCCCGGCCACGGTGGCGGACCCGGCCACGTTGCACCTCCAACAGCGCGTGGTCACCCTGGTCGGGCTGGCAGACCGTCTGTCCGGCGTGCGGCGCGTGCTGCTGCCACCCGGCGCCGTGGTGACGCCGGCCGTCCGCGATGAATTCCGCCGGCGCGGGATCCGGATGGAGTCGGCTCCGGCGGAAGCCGGGCCGGGGACCGCCAGCGAATCGGCTCTGATCGTCGCCATGGACTCATCCCCGCCGCCTCAGACCTTGTGGGACACCGTAGCGGCCGCCGCCGGCGCCGTCCGCACGCTGGGACCCACTCCCTTGGCGGAACTGATTCCTCACCTGGCAGAAACGATCGGCGAGCCACCCCGCGCCGCACTGCTGATCACCGGCCAACCGGCCGCCGCCCTGTGCCTGGCCAACCGTTACCCCCGACTCCGCGCCGTGGCAAGTGCCGGCGAACCCGAATCCTTCCGCCAAGCCGTGGAGACGATCGGCGCGAACGTGCTGGTCCTGGACAGCGACCAGCCGGCCGGCGGCGAACTGCACCGCAGTATCCGGCACTTCCGGCAGACGCGGCACATCTGCCCGCCACGCTGGAAACAGATTCTGGAGGACCCGCCATGAGGATCGCTCGAATCGTCGGCACGGTCACGCTCGGCCGGGCCCATCCCAGTTATCAAGGCGCGCCGCTCCGCCTGGCCGTCCCGCTGTCCCAAGCCGAATTGCGCGGCCAGCGGGAACCGGGCGGGGAAGCCCTGGTCGTCTGGGACCCCTGGGGCGCCGGAGAAGGCGACCTGATCGCGCTCAGCGAAGGGCCGGCCGCCGCCCAAGCCTTTCGACCCCAGCGGAAACCGGTCGAAGCCTATAACGCGGCGATCCTGGACCGAATCCACATGCATCCGCCGTCCTCGTGCCGAAAATCACAATTTGACGTTACATGACCGACGGAACATGAAAAGGAAACAGCTCGAATGACCCGGATCAAATCGGTCCGCAGCCAGAGAAAAAAGGAATCACGCATGATCAACGTGCATAAGACCAAGATGGACATCTGCGAAATCGGCCGCCGCCTCTATGACAAAGGATTCGCTGCCGCCAACGACGGCAATATCTCGGTGCGTATCAACGACCGCGAAGTCCTCTGCACACCTACCCTGCACAGCAAAGGTTTTCTCAAACCCGAGGACATCTGCACGGTCGATATGAGCGGCAAGCAGACGGCGGGTGAGAAGAAGCGGTCCAGCGAAGTCCTCCTGCATCTGGAGATCTACAAAGCCCGATCGGACGTCAAGAGCGTCGTCCACTGCCACCCGCCTCACGCCACCGCCTTTGCCGTCGCCAAGGAGCCCATCCCCCAATGCGTGTTGCCCGAAGTCGAAGTCTTCCTGGGCGACGTGCCGATCACCAAATACGAAACCCCCGGCGGCCAGGCCTTTGCCGACACCATCTTGCCCTTCGTCAAAAAGACCAACATTATTCTCCTGGCGAATCATGGCACCGTCAGTTTCGGCGAAAACGTGGAACGAGCCTACTGGTGGACCGAGATCCTGGACGCCTACTGCCGTATCCTGCTGCTGTCCCGCCAATTGGGCCGGATCAGCTATTTCACGGAAGAAAAAGAGCGTGAGTTATTGGATATGAAGCAGCAGCTGGGCCACCAGGACCCCCGGAACACGCCGGAGTACAAGAACTGCGACATCTGCGCCAACGACATTTTTCGCAACAGCTGGCAAGACACCGGGGTGGAGCGCAAGGCCTTTGAGGCCCCGCCGCCGATGCGGCCCCCGGCAAATGGCCAGGACCTCGGCGCCGACAATCCGGGCGGCACGGATATGGAAACCCTGGTCCGGACCATCACCGATCGGGTCATGGCGGCCCTTTCGGAGCGTTGACTCGAATCGCCGATTCCGTTATTTGCAATCTCCCTGGAAACTCGGTATAATTCGGTCCCAAATACTGAGGCACAGCTCCACGGGGAGCCAAGCCGGGCACCCCCGATCCCGGGCTGGCCAAACAACGCGGCCTGTCCTCCCAGCAGGGGGTGTACCGATCGTCCGTCGCAGAACGGACAAGCCGAACCAGGAATAAACTGGGTGGTAACACAACAACCGTAATGCGGCTGCGCCGCAACTGAAAAAGGAGTCGGCTCGTCCCCGCCCTGGAACCGGGCATGGCGAACGGCCCGCCGTCGGCCGGCCGGTGCGGTGTTCGAGGAAGAGGGCGAGGAGGAGGACGATTGGATGATGCACGCCCGGCGGCCTTCGCGTGGTTTCATGATGGATGGATCAACGGGTCGCCCGCGTGATCCGTGCCGTTATCGGGCAACGCCACGCGAACTCCGACGAAAGGAATCCTCAATTGAACGGCATTCGCAAGTTCTCGCGTGACGGGCACACCCTATACCACGGTGACTGTAACGATGTGTTTTCGTCCGAAATTGCCGACGGCAGCGTTGATCTGATTTTCGCAGATCCCCCGTACAACATCGGCAAGCGATTCGCGAACTTTACCGACAAATGGACAACGGATGCCGTCTACGCAGATTGGTGCAAGACGTGGTTGGACTCCTGCATTGCCAAACTGTCTCCGATCGGCAGTATGTACGTCATGACCAGCACGCAGTGCATGCCGTATCTCGACCTCTACTTACGTGATCGGATTTCAATCGTCTCGCGAATTGTGTGGCACTACGACAGTTCCGGCGTTCAAGCGAAGCAGAAATATGGCTCCTTGTACGAACCTATTCTGTTCTGTGCCAAAGACCCAAACAATTACACATTCAACACCGAGGATATTCTTGTCGAGGCGAGAACCGGTGCAAAGCGCAAGTTGGTCGACTATCGCAAACCTGTTCCCGCCGCCTACAGCACAACCAAAGTTCCGGGTAACGTATGGTTCATTCCACGCGTCCGATTTCGCATGCCCGAATACGAGGACCACCCGTCACAAAAGCCCGAAGCCTTACTCGAAAGAATCATCCTTGCCAGCAGCAATCCTAACGATTTGATCCTCGATCCCTTTGCCGGCGCCTTTACAACCTGCGCAGTTGCGGATCGTCTAAAACGGCGATCCATCGGCATTGAACGGGAATTGGATTACGTCAAGATCGGCCTTAGGCGACTGGAGGTGTGCGATGAACTAGACGGAGAGCGCCTGCGCCCACCGGATAAAGTTTATAAACGCCGAAACGCCAACGGGGCGCGTATTCCAGAGCCTGCCGACCAACCAAGGCTGTTTTAGCAATGCCCATCGAGCACACCTTCACGCCAACAATTTTGTCGATCCTCGTCAATGAATACGGCGAGGAAAACGCTGCGTCGAGTTCAATTACGATCAAGCTTCGTCAACGATGATATGCCGGACAACAGGGCGATGGACAAGGAGCGGGCTCGCCTTTCAGTGTGTCAACGTCGATTGCTCCGTTGACGTGTTTCATTGATTCAGCGTTCGCTCGGTTGGTTTGCCCGCCGGGTGATTTTGTCGTTTGATACTTCGTACAACGCACCCGACTTCTGCGGGAGGGTTGCTTCGTTGACGCGCTTCGACATCTGGGGTACAATCCGAGTCGAATCGCGCAACTCAAGTAGCGGGCGACGATTGCGCGCAGGATGGGTGCTGGCTGGTCAGGCTGGCGGCGCCGAGCGGGCGGAGTTCGCCTGAGGTGCAATCCATGAACTTCGGGGCGGCCGTTTGAATGAGAACAGGGTTTATCGTCTGTAGACGCAACACGGCGTCTTGACGCCGGAGGCAGGAGGGATTCCATGCGACGGTCCATGTTGGTTGTTCTTGTGGTATTGGCTTGGGTTTCCAGGGGGTTTTCGCCGGCTTGGGCGGGCGGCGACCGTGTGGCGGAGATGATCCGCGAGTGGGAAGGAGCCGTTGCGGCGGGCGAGCCGGGAAGAGCGGTCTTGGCCATCGAATCCGCGTTGGCAGATCCGACGACCGACGCCACGATTCCCGCGGAGGCCCTGTGGCGATTGGCGGAAAGAAAGAAATTCGGGGACCGCCTCGCCGAAGTCGCGGCTCGTCTGTTGGATCATGAGGACCCCATGGTGCGCGCGTTGGCGGAGTGGGCCATCGCCATTCGGGTAAACAGTGACAACAACGCTCGCGACGTGGTCTGGCCCCAAGCGGACCCGCCGGAGTGGTTCGTTCGTTGGTCGAGTCTGGAAGCCGGGTTTCTTTTGGAGGCGGACTACGCGCGGCTGGCCATACAATGGGACATTCACCGTAACCGTGCCGGGATGCTCTCCGGAGTGGGAAAGATTATCGAACGGGCGCGCGGTGCGGCCGAAGAAGTTCTGCCAACGGCCACCGTGGGGACGTCGGAAATGATTGCCAGCCAGCTTGCCACGCTCGAGGGAATCCAGCGAAGGCTTGCCGCGAAGATCGAGGAAGCGCCGGCCGATCTGCTGGGGCACCGCCGGTTGTGGCTGGCGGCCCGGCATGCCGCACGGCCGATCGTGATGGCCAATCCGGCCATCGATTTCAACGAGATTCTGTTTGTATTGCGGCATTCGGCCCACAGCCACCGCAATATTACTGGTTCGCAATACCCCTGGGTGCATAAGCCCGGCGGCGACATCGTCATCAAGTCCGGGCTTGACCCGGACGGCGGCGTGCGCGGCGTGATCGACGGTCAACTCGGCCCCGGACACATCCGAGGCATCGACCTCTGGTGGGATGCCGATCGGGTGGTATTCGGGTATGCACGTCAACCAGATTGGCCTCCTCCCCATGATCCGATTCGGGGCAATCACGTCTTTCTCCTCCGTGGTATGCAAGAGCCCGTGCATCTCTACGAGATCGGCACAGACGGTAGTGGACTGCGGCAAATCACCCATCACCCGTACTGGAGCGACCTGGAACCGACCTACGTTGCGGACGGTCGAATCGTCTTTTCGTCAGATCGCTCCGGCCGTTCGTCCGAGTGCGGCAATTTCAACGCCGACCATACGGTCATCAACCTCTACTCGGTTATGCCGGACGGCAGCAGCATCCGCCGTCTGAGCGACAACAAGGATATTGACCGCTATCCCCACAGCCTGGACGACGGCACGATTGCCTTCACTCGCTGGGAATACCAGGAACGGCATTTTATGGAAGTGCATTCCATCTGGCGGATCCGGCCCGATGGGACGATGGCCGACGCGGTCTTCGGTCAGCACGATCCGGCTCCCTTGAGCTTTCGAGACACGCGGTCAGTCCCTGGCGCCTCGAAACTGGTCTCGATCGCCTCGGGGCATCACACGTTCGCATACGGGGCCGTCGTGGTCGTGGACCGAGCAGCTGGAATCAATCACGTTCCGGAGGCGATCCGCATCGTCACCCCCAACATCCGCTTGGAGGAGGGGGCGATGGCAGGCCGCCGTGTGCCGGAAGGCGGGGTGCCCCATCGCATCGGACTCTTCCAGACGCCGTGGGCCTTGTCGGAGACGTGCTTCTTGGTTTCGTATTCACATGCCTTGCCGCGTTCGAATTCCGCTGGTGACGACAATGCCACGGGCTTCGCTCTTTACCTGATCGACGTGCATGGCAACAAGGAATTGATTCACCGCGATCTGATCTACTCCTCGGCCTTTCCCATCCCGCTCAAGCCGCGGGGCCGGCCGCCGATCGTTCCTGATCAAACCGATCCGGCGCAGCAGATGGCCACGGCCTTCGTCAGCGACGTCTATCATGATTTGGACGGTATTGAGCGGGGCGAGGCGAGGTACCTGCGGATATCCCAGCGCGTCGGCTGGCCGTTGGACGGACAGATCGGGGCGATGCGCTATATCCCCGGCAACGCTTGGGAACACCGGTTTGGCTTCTGGGCATGGGCTCCGCCACGGGTCCTTGGTACGGTACCGGTCCAGGATGATGGTTCGGCCCATTTCCACGTGCCAGTAGACGAAGCCGTGTACTTCCAACTGCTGGACGAAAACCATATGGAGTTGCGGCGGATGCGGAGCCATATTACCTTTCAACCGGGCGAGATCCGTAGCTGTGTGGGCTGCCACGAGTCGCAGCCCACGTCTCCCTCGACCATCGGCCACCTGCCGCTGGCCCTTCAGCAACCGCCCCAGTCGCCGGAACCCCCTCCCTGGGGCAGCGGGCGGCTCTTAGGTTACGAATGGCTGGTACAGCCGATCTTCGATCACCATTGTGTAACGTGCCACGAGGCCCACGGCGCGGAGGCAGAGATCGACTTGACCAACACGCCGACTGAGGAGGGTTTCTTCCAGTCGTTTCGGACTCTATTCGGTCAACCGGGGGGAGAACGCACCGGGCCGACGCTCGTTTCTCTCTCCAACCGTTTTTCCGGATCCGAGGTGACTCGGCCGAAAGAGTTCGGCTCGCACCGCAGCGCGCTGATCCGCGTTCTCTTGGACGATCCCTTGCATCGCGACGAAGTTGGATTGAGCGATGAAGAATGGCTCGCCTTGGTGACATGGGTCGATGCGAACGCCCCCTACCACGACACCTTTTACAATCGTCGTCCGGCAGACGGCGGTCCTCCCCGGCGCGAGATTCGCCTGGAGTACCCCTTACCGTCATCTTCCGTCGATGCCAGCCTGCATTTGCTGGATGAGGTGTCCGTTACCGATTAGTCACTCCGCCCCTTACACTTAGTCGATTACACTTAGTCCGTTACACTTAGTCGAACAGCCGGGAGATTGAACAGGGACTGAGTGCGGGAGGACGAGCATGATTCCGACGCGTGAGGATTTGCCGGTGTTCACGGGCAAGGTGGAACTGGGTCCCGACTTTGGCCAGCGGCCGGGGATCACCCATGTCCTGTTTGATTTTGACGGCACCGTGTCGCTGATTCGGCAGGGTTGGCCCGAGGTGATGGTCCCTTTGTTCGCCGAGATGCTGCCGCGGCTAGCTGGCGAGAGCGAGGCCGACGTGAGCCGCTTGGCGCTCGACGACATCATGCGGCTCAACGGCAAGCAGACGATCTACCAGATGATGCAGTTGGCCGAGCGTATCCGCGAGCGGGGCGGCGAGCCACGCGCCGCCTTGTGGTACAAGCATGAATACCTGCGCCGCCTGGAGGAACGGATTCGCCACCGCACGCAGGGCCTGGCCGCGGGCCGGATCCGGCCCGACGAACTGCTGGTCCATGCGGTGCGGCCGCT
>SLEY01000230.1 GCA_007124535.1 Planctomycetaceae bacterium | reverse complement strand
CCTATGACAATCTCCTCTGGCTTCGCGGGATCAAGATCTTTCTGGATGGCGGCATGCTGACCGGCAGCGCTTATATGCGTGAACCGTGGGGGGTCAGCGACATTTACTCGATCACCGATCCAGAGTATCGCGGCGTGTTGTTCATCGAACCGGATAAACTGTACCAGATTGCCCGGATCGCACTCTCGCACGAGATGCAGTTGACGGCCCATACGGTGGGTGACGGGGCGGTCGAAACCTTGGTTCAGGCGTACGCGCAGGTGAACGAAGCGTTTCCGGTGCGGCCGTTGCGCCCGGCGATCAGTCATGCCAATTTCGTGACGCCGGAGGCTATGGATACGATGGCCCGGTTGGGCATCGTGGCTGATTTGCAGCCGGCGTGGCTGTGGCATGACGGGGCGACGCTAAAAGCCCACTTCGGCTCCGAGCGTCTGGCTTATTTCCAGCCATACCGTCAGTTCTTCGAACGGGGCGTGATCGTGGGAGGCGGTTCGGACCACATGCAGAAGATCGGCCGCCGCCGTTCGATCAACACCTACGATCCGTTCCTCGGCATGTGGACCACATTAGTCCGGCGGCCACGCTGGTCCGAGCAACCGCTGCATCCGGACCAGGCGATCAGCCGCGAGCAAGCGCTGCGATTGTACACCAGCCAGGCGGCTTACTTGACTTTCGAAGAGGACGAGAAAGGATCGCTGGAACCGGGCAAGCTGGCCGATTTCATCATTCTGGATCGCGACTACCTGACTTGTCCCATCGATGAGGTGAAGGACATTCAGGTGCTTTCCACCTGGTTAGGTGGCTATCCTGTATACGAGTCGCGCGGGATTCGGTCCGGCGAATGAGGTCAAGCCACAGCGGATCGGGAGATGACCCCAGTGGATGGGGGTCTTTGCGCGACGAACGTGCGATCATCGACAAGAACGTCCCCCTTATCACGAATCGGTCACTGCGAATCCACCCCGGGGATCGCCGGGCACGCCAATACTCCGAACACGACAGCGCTTGGTACGGTTCCGGGTTGCTTCCCGACTCCGCACCGATGGTGGAGGACATAGCCGAGTTCTGGGGACGCCATTTCCTTAGCCGAAGCTGGCGGAGGCGATTGTCGCCGTGATCGGTCGCGAATCGACACGTCCAGCGTGGTGATCGATCATCGCGAGCTGGGCGGCCCTTGGCCAAACCGGCTGCGATGAGTCTGCGGCACCGTAGCACGCCCGCTTTCGCCCCGTGTCCATCGCATCCACAAGCCCGCACGTCCGCGGTACTGCGAGAACCGACCACCGCCCTGCGAGGAAGCGGGACGGTCGATCGTGATCCGCAGGCGGCGGCGGCGACGGCGACGTGGGCTCATTCGCCTGGCCGATCCGGCCTCGTATCAAGTTCATCGACAAGCGGCCGCCATACCTCGCCATCCACAACCGCGTACGTCCGCGGTACTGCGCGAACCGACCACAAGACCAACCCGTCCCGCCGCCGACCTTCGAGGGGGCGGATCGGCGATCGTGATCCGCAGGCCGCGGCGGCGGTGGCGACGTGGGCTCACTCGCCTGGCCGATCCGGCCTGGTATCCCGCCATACACAACCGCGCACGTCCGCGGTACTGTGCGAACCGACCACCGACAACGGCCGAAGAACAACCCGTCCCGCCGCCGACCTACGAGAAAGCGGGACCGTCGATCGTGATCCGCAGGTGGCGGCGGCGAGGGGCGGCTGCCGCCGGGTTCGCGGAATCTTCGGGGAGGGGCGGGTGGCCGCGATGGCGACGTGGGCTCATTCGCCTGGCCGATTCGGCCGGGTGTCAAGTTCATCGACGAACGGCCGCCATGCCACCGCCCCGCACAACCTCGTACGTCGGCGGTACGCCGCGAACCGACCGCCGCGACCACGGCCGAAGACCACCCCGTCTCGCCGCCGACCTGCGAGGAAGCGGATCGGCGATCGTGATCCGCAGGCCGCGGAGACGAGGGACGATGGCGGCTGCCGCCGGGTTCGCGGATTCTTCGCGGATGGGGTCAATCTGGGCCGGACACGGGAGTGGCGGCGATGGCGACGTGGGCTCACTCGCCTGGCCGATCCGGCCTGGTATCGAGTTTTTGTCCATAGGCCCGCAGTTTTGGTGAGTATTCTACCGATGACGGAGGGGGTGCCGGATTGACGAACGCTTTCGCGGGCTTCCTCGCCCCGGCCGGTCACCCGAGCCGCAGTTGCCCCCACCTCGTACTTGGCTTCCCGAGATCACAGCTGGTATACTGCCTTTCTGAAGAAGTTCGTTCTCGTACAGGGGACTTACACCCCATAAGTTGTGCACCATGCCAGGCGTACCCAAAATGTTGGACTGGAGCGGCGGTGACGATCCTTGAAAATGGTCACGTTTACTCGTCGCCGCCCGGTCAACATTGTCGTTCGGCAGACAAAGAAGGAGAAACAAAATGAGAGCGCCCGCCGCCTTCCTTGACGCTGGCAGGTTTGCGTGGCGTCTATCGTGCCCCCTGGTTGGGCTGATGTCCGCTTTTACGGCAATTCCGCTTACGGTCCTTGTATGTCAAACGGTCCCTGCGCCACCCTCTGCCAGTATGTTCGCCATGGCGGTGTTGAGTGCTATGATGGCATTGCTTTTCTTTCGAACACTGCCGCATGTGGGAAGAGCTTCCGGGCAAACGAAGCGGACGGCCGGCCTTGCGTGCCTACCCTGCTTGTATTTCACCCTTTTTCTCTTCGATCGTATCGATCGCCACGGTTGGGAGGTGTGGCCTACGAGTGTCGTGCTGAGCGCCATGGCGTGGTGCTTTTGGCTAATCGTTATTGCCAGCATGCCGCTTGTGCTTGGCAAGCTCGCCGAACCAAGCGGGGAACCGGAGCCGCCGGTGACGTGAGTTTTGGCGGCCCGGTTACCGCCGTCGTTCTGTCCCTGGTTCCCATAAGGGTACTGCACTTTAGGCAATCAAATCGCGAGGTCAAGCAGCGTCTGAAAGAGCCTTTGGAATTTGCAGTTGTCGGGGGGCTCAGGCAGAGCGGCCAGGAATTTGTTTTCCAGCATTTTCCGGGT
>SLEY01000183.1 GCA_007124535.1 Planctomycetaceae bacterium | reverse complement strand
TAAGGCGCATTGTAAGGAACGTGGGCTCGGGGAACAAGCGACCGGAAAAGGAGTCCAACCGGAAAAGGGGTCCAGGAACGTCTGACGCGCCACGCGTGCGGGCGGTTCCGCCACCCGGTTCGTAGCCCCTTTTCCGCGATCGTGCGACGACCATTTTCTCGGCTCCGCGGATAGACACGCCGCAGCCGCTCCGCTAAATTGCCATGACTTCGTTCCGCGGGCCCGCTGTCCCCAGACGGAGATGACCCCCTGTTTCTTTTTGATGTTCCTGCTGTGGCCATTACCCCCCCATTGAGGAGTGCAAGCATGGTGTGCCGCGTTTTGATAAGCAGTTTGTGCCTGAGCTTGGCTGTCGGATCGTCCGCCGCCCGGGCGGAGATCGTTACGCTTTCCGGTGCTTGGCCCCAGTTTCGCGGGCCCACGCGGCACGCGGTCTCGACCGATACCGGGCTGTTGACCGCATGGCCGGAGGATGGGCCCCCGTTGGTATGGCAGGCTCAGGGCGCCGGACGCGGCTATGCCAGCTTGGCGATTGTCGGCGATCGGCTATACACGATGGGAGATGATTTGTCGATCGCGGATGACGGCGACGAGTACGTGGTGTGTTTCCGGGTGGCCGATGGCCAGTTCGTCTGGAAGGCTCGTTTGGGCCCGCCCTGGACCAGCGGCCGCGAGAGCTGGCAGAGTTCGCGCTCGACCCCCACGGTGGACGGCGATCTGCTGTATGCCTTGACACCGCATGGCGAGCTGGTTTGTCTGGAATCGGCCACGGGCAACGAACGCTGGCGCAAACATTTGCTCCACGACCTCGGCGGCCGCCGCGGAGATGGCTGGGGTTACAGCGAGTCGGTGTTGATCGACGGCGATCGGCTGATCTGCACCCCCGGGGGGGAAGCGGCCACGATGGTCGCTCTGGACAAAAGGACGGGCGAGGAAATCTGGCGGGCATCCCGGCCGGGGGACCGCGGAGCCGGGCACGCCTCGATCGTCATCAGCGAGGTGGGCGGCACGCGGGTGTACGTCAACACCACGGCGAGCGGAGCCCTGGGCGTCCGCGCCAGCGACGGTCAATTGCTGTGGAGTTATCCGATCGATCGGACCACGTCGGTGATCCCCAACCCGATCATTCGCGACGATTTGGTCTTCTTCACTGCCGGCTATCGCCGGGGCGGGGCGCTGTTGCGGCAGATCCCCGGCGACGGGGGCAGTGTGAGTATGCAAGTCGTGTACCCTCTGCGGACCGAATTGACGAACAAGCATGGGGGCGTGGTCCTGGTCGGCAACCATCTGTATGGCGACACCGACGACCGGGGGAACCCCTTCTGTGCCGAACTGATGACCGGGGAGGTCGTGTGGCAGGCGCGTGGGTCCGGCCGCGGCTCGGCGAGCATGGCCGTTGCCGACGGTCACCTGTACATCCGGTGGTCCTGCGGTCAAATTGCCCTGGTCCCGGCCACGCCCGACGGCTATCGCGAACAGAGCACCTTCCGGACGCCGGGCAGTGGCGATCGGCCCAGCTGGGCCCATCCAGTCATTGCCGGCGGACGCTTGTATTTGCGCGAGGGCGACTTGATCCTCTGCTACGACGTGTCCGGAACGTAGGTCGCCGGGTGGTGAGCGGGGGAGTTTCGCGGGCAATGGGGCACGCGAAACGAACCCCGCGATCAGGCCGCTCGACGAGCTTCGCTCGGGTATTGGAAACCGGTCCGCGCGTCGTTCCAACGACTGAGGGCCACTGCCACCAGGTGCCCGCCAAAGGCGACGGACAGCTTCAAGGCATGTTGGAACCGATTGGGACGCCCGATCAAAGGCACGCAGTCGAAGCGCAGTTCGGGGTCCGGATCGGTGAGATTCAGCGTGGGCGGGGCGAATCCGTCCCGCATGGCCAGCAGGGTGACCGCCAACTCCGCTCCGCCCGCCGCGTTGATCATATGTCCCAGGGACGATTTCGTGGAACTGACACATATCCGATCCAAGGCGGAACCGAACGCTTCGCGAATGCTCCGCATCTCGACCAGATCGTTCTGCAGGGTCCCCGTCCCGTGCGCGTTGATGTAGCCCACATCGCGGGGACGCAAGCGCGCCGAGCGAAGCGTGGAGGAGATCAGGTAGGCCAACGCTTCGCTCTCGCTGTCCAGTCCCGTCACATGATGGGCTTCGGCCAACGAGCGGCACGCTTTGACCTCGGCGTAGATCCGCGCCCCGCGCCGCAACGCGTGACTCAGCCGCTCGACCACCATAATCGCCGCGCCTTCGCCCAGCACGAACCCGGAACGGTTGCGGTCGAAGGGTCGGCAAGCCCGGGCCGGATCAGCGTTCCAGGCCAGCACCTTCATCTTTCGAAAACCGGCCACGAACAGCGGATCGATCGCATCGGCCCCGCCCGCCAACGCGATGTCGCACTGATCGTCGCGAATCGCCCGCACCGCCGCTAACACGCTGATCAAACTGCTGGCACAGGCGGTCGAGTAGCTCAGTCGCGGTCCACCCAGCCCGTAGCGGCGTGCCAAGTGGTAACAGGTGGTGTTAGGAAAAAACTGCTCCCACCACGGCGTATGGCGAGGGTCCGCAGCGCCGCGCAGCCCCAGTTGCTCGTCCACCCACGTGCTATCGCCCATGTGGTTACTGATTGAACATCCAAACCGGGTGCGATCGACGTGGGCCCAGTTCACACGAGCGTCCTGCAACGCCTCGTCGGCCGCTCGTTCGGCCAGCGGAAAGACTTTCAGACGCGTGGGCAATTCTTCGGGGACATCGACCGCGGCCCCTAACAGCTGGCCATCAGGAATGCCGCGCAAACCCGTCAGATGCCGGATTCGACTGCGGCCGGCCTGCAGGCGGCGCCATAGAGTCTCGCGGTCCTGACCGAGCGACGCGATCAAACCGACGCCGGAGATCACGATGGGTTCGCTATCGCCGGATTGCGTCGGGTCGTCCTCCGGAGGGGAACACACGCTCGGGTAGGGCAAGCGGATAGGGCTGTCGACATCCATGGCGGACAAACCGAAAGGGACCGAAGCGTATTGGTAAGTGACGGGTTTCCGAAACAAT
>SLEY01000598.1 GCA_007124535.1 Planctomycetaceae bacterium | reverse complement strand
GATGCAGAACGCCACGTTCACGTTGCTTGCCGTTCGCGACGTCGAACCGGGCGTGGGTTGCTACGTGCAGAATCTCTTTACCGAAGAGGTGCGGCTGCTCATCGACATTGGATTCTCACAAACGGGAAGGCAAGGGCTGGTCTTGGCGACGCGCATACTGGACTTTGACGACTACATTACAACCTCGGGCGCAGCGTTGCCGATAGGCGTTCTGGACGGTGACGAGTTGGCTGCATGGCAACAACGACTGGGTGGGGGCGTTCAAGTCGCCCGAGACGACCCTGCCCCGCTGATTCGCCGAGCCATCCGTGCAGGCGCATCGGAGCAAATCTGCTATGCAGGAACGGGCAGCGAAGACCGCCTCGACGCCCGAGATTTCGCTCCGCAACCACGAGTTCATCCAGCCCAGCGAAAGCGGACGGTTGGCAAGACAAAGACGGGGGCGAAGCGGCGGTGCCGCTGCGGCAGCGGTAAAATGCACAAGAACTGCTGCGGGAAACAGCCGTCGTAGGCGGGCTGGCAGTCCTGCATGGGATGCCCTTCCTGTCGCGGTCAACCGGCCAAGTCGCAGCGCCGGAACCACAGCCGCGATCTCCGGCCGCCGGGCGCCACACGTGCGACACTGGGCGACGTGCGCGGGAATGACCGATACCTCGTGGATGGGGGCGAGATGGCTGCTCCCGCAAGAGGTAACGGCATTTGTGTGGGCCGATCGGTCGCCTGGAGGCTTTCGGCCATCCTGGCTGTGGCGATGGAAAGACGCTATCATCAAGGTTCCGTGAATTCGGTTGGGATGCAGGCATTCAGCAGGCGGGCACTATGGGAAAGCCGAGCGGGACAGCCCGTAAATCGGCGGGGGACAGGTAGAGATGAGGATTTTCTTGGCCGGGGTCAGTTGTATCGGCAAGACGACCATCGGTGTTCGCTTGGCGGGTCTTCGAGGAGTCCCGTTCTTCGACTTAGGCCACGAAAACGGCGTCAAACGGGGAGGGGCAAACGGGGTCAGCCCAAAAGGACGGCGAAGTCGGAGATGAACATGACCGACATGATGGTGTACCGACTTCGCAATCCCAACTAGGCACCCAGGAGGGGAGGAATTCCCACCCATCGCGGTGGCAATTCGAGTCGACTCTTCGACGGAAAACGAGGTTTGCCCCCTGCGCTCCTGCCCGGTCGCCCGAAGAGCCGTGAACCGAACGGAAACCGACGCGGCGTCCGGGGGTCTGCTACGGCGCCGGGTTCGGCCCACTTCTTCAAGGCCGCAGTCGTTGGAACCCGATGCGAAGACGCTTCTTCTCGCCCTCTTGGATTTCCAACGTTTCCGGTCGCATCTTTTCATCGCCGATACAGAGGAAAAGCCGGCCATCCCTGATCTCATACACACCCAAGAGCGGTTTCTCCTGGTCGAAGAGGAGGTCGATAGCCTTGGGGCTTTGGGTCGGGTCCAGTCTGACTTCCACTCGCTTCTCGTGCTGGTGATTCCGAAACGTGAATCGATTCCCTTCGACCACCAAAGTGGCACGATTGACGAAAAGGTCCGCAAGATTATCCGTTGAGAGTTTGCGGCCATAGATCAGCTTCCAGACCGCCGAGGCGGGTTCCAGGAAGATGAGTTCGCCTTGTATCCATCGGCCCTCCAGTCGCATTCGTTCTTCCCGGACATCGTTCTCGCGAGTGCCGAGATTCAGGGGACCCGTGAGGACACAGCAGACGAGGCATATCAATTGCATGGTATCGCGTTAGAGATCGGGGCTTTTCCAGCCCAGCGTGCGTTGGATGGCCTGTTGCCAGCGCCGGTGCTCGCGCTCGCGGCGCTCGGCGGGCCAGCCGGGTTGGAATTCGCGGTCCAGGGTCCAGTCGTGCGTCACGTGTGCCTGATCCGGCCAGTAGCCCGCGGCCAATCCGGCCAGATAGGCGGCGCCCAGGGCCGTGGTCTCGGCGATGCGGGGCCGGCAGACGGGGATGCCGGTCACGTCGGCTTGCAATTGCATCAGCAGATTGTTCACCGCCGCCCCGCCGTCCACCTTCAATACTTGCAGGGGCACCCCCGAATCCGCACTCATCGCTTGTAACAGATCGGCGGTCTGCCAGGCCATCGACTCGAGTGCCGCGCGGGCCAGATGGGCGGCGCTTGTGCCGCGGGTGATGCCGAAAATCGTGCCCTGGGCGTAGGGATCCCAATGCGGGGCCCCGAGTCCGGTAAAGGCCGGAACCAGGACCACCCCGCCGCTGTCGGGCACGGAAGCGGCCAAACCTTCGATCTCCGCTGCCGACGAAATCAATCCCAACCCGTCACGCAGCCACTGGACCACCGCTCCGGCGACAAAGACGGACCCTTCCAGACAATAGGTGATCCGCCCGCCGATCCCCCAGCCGATCGTGGTCAGCAGCTTGTGCCGGGACCGGATCGGTTCGCTGCCCGTATTCAGGAGCAGGAAACAGCCGGTGCCGTAAGTGTTCTTGGCCGACCCCGGTTCGAAACAGGCTTGTCCGAACGTCGCTGCCTGCTGGTCGCCCGCCACCCCGGTGATCGGGATGGGGCACCCCAGCCATTCTTCCGCCGTTTGACCGAATTCACCGCTCGAATCCAGCACCTCCGGCAGCATGGCCCGCGGGATGTCCAGCAGTTCAAGCAACTCGTCGTCCCAATCCAAGGTGTGGATGTTGTACAGCAGGGTGCGACTGGCGTTGCTGTAATCGGTCACGTGCCGTGCCCCGTTCGTCAAGCGCCAGATCAGGAACGAATCGACGGTTCCGAACAGGACTTCGCCCCGCTGTGCCCGGGCCCGCAGGCCGTCGTAGCGGTCCAGCAAATGTTTGATCTTCGTGCCGGAGAAATAGGCATCGATGACCAAGCCGGTTTTGTCCTGAAAAGTGGGCTCCAGACCGTCGGCTTTGAGGCGGTCGCAAATCGGTGCGCTGACCCGGCTCTGCCAGACAATCGCATTACCAATCGGCCGGCCGGTGTCCCGTTCCCACAGAATGACGGTTTCTCGTTGGTTGGTGATGCCGATGGCGGCCACGTCATCCCCGCTCAATCCGGCCTGACGAAGTGCCTGGCGGGCCACGGTCAACTGCGAATCCCAAATCGCCTCGGGATCGTGTTCGACGATTCCCGGCGCGGGCAGGATCTGTTCAAATTCCTGTTGGACCGTGCCCATGGGGCGGCTCTGCGCATCGAACAGGATTGCCCGACTGGATGTGGTGCCCTGGTCGAGCGCCAGGATGATTCGGCTCATCGCATCTCTCCCTGTCATCGGCCATAATGGTGAGGTAGGTTGGAAACGGCCAATGCTGATCGTAGCGGAGATGTGACAACGAGGAAAGTGAACTCACGATGAATTACGGAGCCTTGCGGGTCATGCGGCGGAAAATCACCCATTTCGGGGCGTTTCTGGGCGGCTTTCTCTTTCTTTTGGCCTCGGTCGCCGGGGCGGAGTTGCTCGAACGCTACTCCGCCCGGGACACTTTGGCCCCCCCGGCTGACGAGCAGGCGGACGCACGGGACTGCCTGGAACAATTGGTCTGGACGCCGGAGGATTTCCAGGTTCGTTGGAAGGGCGTTCGGCGTGACGCGCTGCGAACGCGGTTGGTCTTTCCGTCACCTGTGCCGAGTGGCGATCCGATCAATGACCGCGTGATTGTGGATTGGTATCGCCCTTGGCGCGAGTCCGATGCGGAAGCTTCGGGCGAAAGCGAGTCGGAGTCGCGTCCCGCGGTGCTGGTGGTTCACGAGGCCGGTGCGAACATGCCGGTGGGTCGGATGTTTGCCCAAGCTTTCCAAGCCGAAGGTTTTCACGCTTTTCTGATTCATTTGCCGTATTATGGTGAGCGTCGGAGCGGCGTTTCGTACAACCCTGCGGTAGGGTTGCGGCAGGCCGTGGCGGACGTCCGCCGGGCTCGGGACGCCATCGCCATCCTGCCGGAGATCGCGGCGGATCGGATTGCCGTGCATGGAATCAGTCTGGGTGGATTCGTGACCGCCACGACCGCCGCGATCGACCCCAGTTTCCATTCGGTGTTCCTCTTGTTGGCGGGCGGCGATCTGTACGATCTATTGATGCGTGGCGAGCAGGACGCGGCCCGCATGCGGCGGCAACTGGAGCGAGCCGGTTATCAGGGCGAGCGCCTCCGCGATTTGGTCTGGCCGGTGGAACCTTTGCGATTGGCGCACCGCTTGGATCCCGCGCGGACTTGGCTGTACACGGCTCGGGACGACCGGGTCGTTCCGCCGGAGAATTCACGGGCCTTGGCGCGAGCCGCCGGTTTAGAGGGGGGTCATCACCGCGAATTGGTGGGTGATCATTACACGGCGATCGTGCATTTTGCCCGGGTGGTACGCGAGATTGCGGAGCGGCTGCGAGCGGCGGAGGCAGCTTGCGGTGCAGGTTGTTTTGAAGGGCGCGGTGCCGATCGGGGGGAAGACGCGGCAGCCGATCGGTCGGCCTCACGATGCGGGGGGCGCGGATGACGGACGAAGCAGTTCTGCACGAGCCGGCGGACGATCCGGCCCTGATCGCCTCGTTGCGATTGGCACTGGTCTCGGGCGTCGGGCCGCTGACTCGCCGCGAGCTACTGCGACATTTCGGTTCGGCCGAAGCGGTGTTGGCGGCCGCGCCCCGCGAGCTGCTCGAGGTGGCCGGCGTGGGGCCGACGCTGGCCGGACGAATCGTGCGGGCCGTCGAGGAAGTGGATGCCGAGTCCGAGTTGCGTCTGTGCCGCGAGCAGGGACTGCAGCTGTTGACCGACGAATCGCCCGAGTATCCGCGGCTGTTGCGCGAGATCCCCGACCCGCCGGGCGTCCTGTTTGTTCGCGGCGAGGTTCAATCGAACGATGCCTTGGCGATCGCCATCGTTGGAACGCGGCACGCGTCGAACTATGGCCGGCAACAGGCGGAGCGACTGGCCGGCGAGTCGGCTCGCGCCGGCCTGACGGTGATCAGCGGCTTGGCGCGCGGCGTGGATGCCGCTGCGCATCGCGGTGCGTTGAAAGCCGGTGGTCGCACGCTGGCCCTGCTGGGCAGCGGGGTGCTGAACATCTATCCGCCGGAGCACCGCGAGCTGGCGGAACAGATTTGCCAGGCGGGCGCCCTGATCGGTGAGAATCCGCCACGGAGCCGCCCGATGAGTGGCACCTTTCCCCAGCGCAACCGTTTGATTTCGGGGATGAGTCTGGGGGTGCTGGTGGTCGAGGCGGGTCATCGGTCGGGGGCGCTGATCTCGGCCCGCCATGCGATGGAGCAGGGGCGCGAGATCTTTGCGGTCCCCGGCCGCATCGACAGCCGCACCTCGCACGGCTGCCACCGGCTGCTCCGCGACGGGGCGAAGCTGGTGGAATCCGTGGATGACATCCTGGAGGAGTTGGGGCCGTTGGTCGAAGCGGCGCCTCAAGACGATGGCAGGCTGATCCATCATCCGGCCGAATTGCAATTGAACGAGCAGGAACGGGCGGTATTGGAAGCGATCGATGTCGAACCGACGCGGATCGACGATGTGGCGGTGGCCAGCGGCCTGCCCGTCCACCGGGTGCTGGCCACGCTGAGTGTCCTGGAGATGCGGCGTCTGGTACACCGGGTCAGCGGCACGCTCGTGCGGCGGTATTAGGCCCGGACATTAGCGGCCGACGCCGAAGAAGAAGCTGAAGACTTGGGTGTCGTCCGTATCGGCTTTGGCGACCGGAAAGGCGAAGTCGAAGGCCAGGGGAGCGGGGCCCAGGGCCGGGACGCTGATGCGAACGCCGAAGCCGGGCGCGACTCGGAAATTTCGGCTGCGGATCCGCGTCGTCTGCTCCACGGTGCCATAGTCGACAAAGAAGGCGCCCTTCAACATGTCGTCGGCGGTCAGGGGGAATGTGTACTCGGTCGACCCCAAAAAGCGGAACCGGCCACCGACCTGGACGGTGGTGTCCACCGGGGACGCCCCGCGGAACGCGAACCCGCGGAGGGTCGAGTAGCCGCCGGCAAAGTAGTTCTCGAAAACCGGCGTGTCGGAGCCGCTGATCCCCAGCTGGAAACTATTGCCCAGGGTATGGCGTCCGGAACCATCCGGGCGTTCGCGGATCAGGAAGTACCGGCGATAGTCCAATTCCCCGCGCGGGTAGAGGAAATCGCCGAACACCTGTTCGAACGACAACTCGATCAGATGCCCTTCGGTCGGGAAGAACGGCATATCCCGCGTATCGTGGGTCAACGTCCCCCGTCCGCTGTACAGGGCGTTGTTTCCCAGCACCTCGGTCAGTGCCGGAATGCCCACCCGAATATCCCGGACCTTCACATTCTCCGCCCGCACGGTCCCGGCGATGGACAAGTCGTGGGTCAAGCGGTAGCCCAAGCCCACGCGGCCGCCCAGTCGCTGTTCGTCCCAATCGGAGTAGCGGCGATCGAACAGAAAACCATTCAGATTCATGCTGACGGGTGTGTCCAGCAGGTACGGTTCGGTAAAGCTGACCAGATAGCGTTGGACCCGACTGCCCGGCATGGCTTCCAGGCGGAATCCCTGGCCGGCTCCGCGGAAGGCGGTACCGTCCACGAAATCCCGAAAACTGCTGGGAACCCGGGTGATATCGAAGTTCCGTTCGTCGATCACGATCTGGCCGGTGACGCCGGCGTCCGAGTTGATTCCGGCCCCGAACATGAATCGCCCGGTCTGAGTCTCTTCGACAATCACGTCCAACGGGGTCGACAATACGGGATCGGCCGAGGTGAACGGTGAGGTGAACGGTGACGCGGGCGGACCGGTCAGCGGCTGGACGGGGCTGGGGGGCGGTGGCGCAGGCGGGTCGGGCAAGGCCGGAGTTGCCTGGGGGCTGTTGGGCGTCGGTGCGGTCGGGTTGCTTCCGGGAAGCGGATTTGCGGGAGTCGTGCCCGGCGGCGCCGGCTCGGTGGGGGGCAACCGCTGGGTTTCCGGGAAAGCGTTTGCGGGTTCGGTCGCCGATACGGGGGCGGCGGGAAACGCCGTCGAGGGGTTCGTTCCCCAGGCTTGCGATACGGGCATGCCTTCTCGCAAGTGGTTGCGGGAACCCGCCGCTTCGCGCTGCAGTCGAAAATACTCGGTCGAACTCTGGCCGCGAACCACGACCCCCTCATAGGGTGATACGGTGGTACCCGCCAGGAGCGGATATCGCAGTTCGCGGGGCGGGGGCGGCAACGCGTCCACCGGGACGAGCGGATCGTGAGCGGTCGCGGCCAATTCGGCAGCCTGCGGATCCGCCGGGAACCACGAATGCGCCGGCAGCCCACTGGCGCAGCCGGTCACCGCGGCCAGCAAGGCGGCCAACAGCAGGACGGTGACGAAGGGGCGGCGCGATGTCAAGTCATTATCCTCGGCGTTGGGCACGAAAAAGTCATTGTGAGCGGCCGTTCGATCGGCACCGCAACCTCCAGCTCACTGCAGTTCCGGGGGGCGAATCTGGATTTGGGGGACGGTGCCCTGAGCCGGATCGGTCGCGAACAATTGTGAAGACCTCAGACGCCGCTCGCTGGCACGCACCTCGCGAATATCGATCAAGTCCCCTGTCCGCACGGACAAGCGGTTCAACACCACACTCTGCCGGGTATGGGGGTGGTCGCCGGCAATTTGGACATTGATCCGCCCCACCCGCCACGGCTTGCCTTCCTGGATCGTATACACCAAGTCCAGGTGGCCCGGCTCTTCCAGGAATCGCGGGTCGGCACGGATGTCGGCAAAGATGTAACCTTGGGCCCCGTAAATGTCCTGGAGTGTGTTCACATCCGTGTTCATCTTACTCAAATTGAAGTGTTGACCCGACTTCAATTCCAGCCGCTCCATCAAGCGATCGGTGGCAAACTGTTCGTTGCCGACCACCGACACGTTGCGGACCACGTAGCGGGGTCCTTCGTCGATTACAAAGGTGATCGAGACCCATTTGCCGGAATCTCCGAATTCCAGCTTGCGGCCCACGCGGGCGTTGAAATAGCCCAGGGCCCGGTAGTAGGCCGTCAGTTTTTCTACATCCTGTTCCAGCTTCTCCAGGTCGAGTTGGCCGCCGAACAGGTAGAACCAGCCCGGTTTGGACTGGATTTGGGTTTTCAGTCGGGCGCTGGAGGCAATCGTGTTTCCCACGAAATTCACGCGGAAGATCCGTTCCAGATTCCCTTCGTTCACCACGAACATCACCCCCTGATCCTCGGGTTTGTCACCCTCCTGAATCAGGATTTGGGCTTGGGAGTACCCTTTGGTGTGGTAGAATTCCTCGATTTTTCGCCGGGCTTCTTCGACGGCGAAGCGGTTCAGCGGGTCCCCGATTTGGAGCCCGTCCTGGCGGCGGAGCGCCCGGTCGCTGATGCCGCGATTACCGAGGTAGCGGATATATTGGATCGTGGGGCGTTCGAAGACTTGGAAACGGACGATCACCCCTTCAGGCACTTCTTGGGTATAGGTACGGACATCTTGGTAGCGGCCGGTGGAGGCCAGGCGCCGGACATCGGCTTGCACGATCTCGGGGTCGAACTCGCGGTCTTTGCGGGTTCGCAGTTGGGAGCGCACGAACTCCTCGCTCTTCTCGTCCGCGGCTTCGATCCGCACGTCGGCCACCAGCGTCCGTGTGGGGGCCTGTTCGAACGGAACGGCGCGCACAAGCGTCGGAGAACCGCTGGCCAGCAGTACGGCTGGCAACAGGCTCAGCCATCCGACAATTCGTGGGACCAAATGCTCTCGCTGCATCCTTGCCTTACGCTCTTCGGTCGAATTGGGAGAATGAAACCCGGTTCCGAGAAGAATTCCTGCCGCCGCCCGTTGTCGCGGTGGCCGACCAACGCAGGCCGCGGCCGGCGGCCGAACCGTCGCTGGGTGGCGTAGGAATACAGCAACCGGGGTTCTGGAGCAAGGCGGATTCGTGGCGAGGCGGGCAAAACATTCGCTAGCAGGCGCTTGGATTCGGCCGGGGATTTCATGCCCACCCCTCGAATGGACCGCGGGAACTCAGTTCCGCCGCACCGCGTCCAACTGCTGACCCGAAAACCGTCCGCCGACTCCTGCTGCCAACTCGCGAACCACAAATTCGGTGTGATCGTCATTCTCGTGATCGGCAGCAGGTCCTCGGGACGGCTGATAACCGGCGGCAGCAAATCGTTGAATTGATGTAGGTTAGACTGGGATTATAATCCGTGGACCGTGCCAGAAGCGTCGAATTATGGTTCCTGCTTCTTCTACATTGCCTAATTTTACCAGTGGCTGACTACCGATTCAGCTGTTGTGGGTCTGTATAGCGCGCTCGCCGCGCGCCTCCGGCACTCGATGCAAATAAAGTCAAACTGAAAGCTCAAACGGACATTACGAGGGGTTGGTTCATGGCCATCCGAGGTTCGAGTCATCCGTCATCGAAAAACCGCAAACGCCGTGGCAAGCTGCTTTCTCAACTGGCGAGCCTGTTTCAGCGGAAGATGCAAATCGAGCGACTTGAGGAGCGGCAACTGCTGACCGGGGTCACTGATCTGGCCGAAGACCAGTTGACCGGCGCCCAGCTGATCGGGATCCAGCCCAGCGATGGGGCTTTGCTGCGGCACGGGGATGTTCTGAACATCGCCCCCAATGACTTGACCTTCCGCTTTGACCAGAATCAGGTCATCGCGGAAGAGACGCTGGGCGGACCCGATTTATTGGGGGGCATCCAGGTCACCCGCAGCAATCGCGACGGCGTTTTCGAGCCGGCTTCGGTGCAGACGGATTTCGGTACCCAGGAGCAAGTGGTCTTCCGGTTTTCCGCCGTTCGTCTCGGGCAGGAACAGAACGGGATCGTGGTGGCGATCAACAAGAGCGATTTCGGGGGTCCGGGAGCCCCGGGAATCAACGTGACCAACCGCACCATCAATGTTAACCTGAACGTCAATCCTTCGTACCCCACCACCGCCCAGCAGTTGCTTGATGCGTTGGAAGACAGTGCGGCGGCGCGCTCCCTGATCCAAGCGGAGATCCTCGAATCCAGCCGGGCCCTGGAGCCCGAACAGGTCAATATCGCTCATCCCGTTCCCCCCAATGCCCGCTTTACCTTGGGCGATCCGGACGACCCCAATTCGGTGGTGGCGAATGATGTGGTCGTCTATCCGGGTTTCGTCGGCGTAGGGGCCGAACCGGCCCTGAACGAGGTGGTCTATCGCTTTGCCGACAACCTGCCGGACGATACGTATCGCATCGACATCTTCGGTACCGGGGGGATGCCGCTGGAAAACGAAGACGGCGCCCCCTTCATGAACGGCGAGAACCAGTCGTTGGAGTTCACGCTGGATCTGGCGCCGCAGATCGTCTCGGTCGTGCCCCAGCCGATCGAGCATCGAACGCATCCGACCCAGGCCGGCCGGATGGTATTGGAACAGCAGCGCAGCCAGATTGTCGTCTATTTCAACGAAGACGAATTGAATCGCGATTCGGCCGAGAATCCGGACTTCTACCAGCTGATCTGGACCAACGAGACGCTGGAAAACACCGATGACGTGGTGTTCACCCCCCCCTCGCGCGACTCGGTTACCTACTCGGCAGAACACAATCGCGTGATTCTGGACTTCGGGCAACCGTTGGATCAACTGATCCATCCGATGACGGGCCAGTCGGTCGGGGCCGGCACATTCCGCTTGCGGATCGGCACCGACGAATCGGCGACTCCCCCCGCCCCGATCACCGTGACTCCCACGATCGAAGCGACGGGCGAGTACAACGGCGCGCAGATCCGCTTCCTGGCTCAGAACGAACGTTGGGGCAAGGCCCTTCGGGTGGAGGTTACGGAAAGCGATCACGGGGGGGACAGCCTCCCGCAAGTCACGGTGCGTGATAACGTGATCCGGGTGGATTTGAATACCAACTCCAGCCAGGGGAATCTGCACAGCCCCAGTACGGCGGGGCAGATGATCGAAGTGCTGAACAGCCACTTCAATGCGGGAAAATTGCTGCAGGCTTCCTTGGTCGCCGGCGAGGCCGAGACGGTGATCACGGGCGCCGAACATGCCCCCGTGGTGCTGACGGGCATGGGTTCCAGCTTTGACACGGCGACCGATCTGTCGCAGTTGATCGCCGACAACGGAACCGCGCCGCTGTGGGAGCAGAATTACATCGTACGGGGGCAGATCGAACCCCAGGTGTACACGCTGGAATTGCCGGGTGGGAACGACGAACCGGGCCATCGAGACGCCTTCCCGCACTTGCCGGACGACAGTGCCAACCGCGGTCGTGACGGACGGCTGCATATGGGCATCGAGCGGATCGAGTACAATTTCCGCCAACAGATCGGGTACCTGACCGACGCCCAGGGCAATCAGCAACCGGCATTTAATTTGATTACCGAGACGCAGAGGCGGTTGGCGCGCCAGGCGCTGCAGACGCTGAGCGATCAGATTGGCGTGGAGTTTGTCGAAACCGAGCGGGACGGGTTGATCATCGCCTCGGGGGACCAGAACAGCCGCAACGAGGAGCAGGATCTACTGACCTTGCCGCTGGGTCTGAACGATCGTTTCAATTCGGACGGCGGTTGGTTTCGAGCTTTCCT
>SLEY01000508.1 GCA_007124535.1 Planctomycetaceae bacterium | reverse complement strand
TCACGCGGTGGCCCAGTAACCGCCGCGAGCGTGGTCGTAAAGGGCTTCTGCCCCGCGGCGGCTGGTGTCGAAGCGGCCGTCGCGGTAGACCTCCTGCCCACGGACCCAGGTGCGTACCGCCCAGCCTTGCAACTCGGTCCCGTGCCAGGGGCTCCAACCGCACTTGGTCTGCTGGCCCTCGTTGCGCACTTGCTGGCGGCGGTTCAGGTCCACCAGGACCAGGTCCGCATCGTAACCCTCGCGAATGCAGCCTTTGTTGACGATGTCCCAGACACGGGCCGGGGCTTCGCACATCCAATGGACCACCTGGGCCAGCGTGCACCGCCCGCGATGCATCTGGTCCAGCATCAGGGCCAGCGAATTCTCCACGGCCGGCAGCCCGGAGGGTGACTGCGGGTACGGCTGCTGTTTTTCCTCCCAGGTATGCGGTGCGTGATCGGTGGCCACGACCTGCAAACGGCCTTGCCGCAAAGCTTCCCACAAGCGGCGGTTGTCCTCGGCCGTCTTGACCGAAGGATTCATCTGGATCAGGCTGCCCAAACGCGGATAATCCTGGATGTTGAACAGCAGGTGATGCGGGCAGACCTCGGCCGTGATCCAAGGAGCGGAATCGGCCAGCAAGTCCGTTTCGTCCCCGGTCGACACGTGCAACACGTGGAAGCGGTGCTGGTGGCGGCGAGCCAGATCGAGGGCCCGTTGCGTGGCGATGCGGGCCGCGGCGTGATCCCGGATCTTCGAATGCACGGCCACGTCCGAGACCCCGGACCACCGCTGCCGGTTCGCCCGCACCGTCGCTTCGTCCTCGCAATGCGCCGTGATCGGCAAACAGGTTTCCGCAAAGATCCGCTCCAACGCCTCCTGCTGGTCCACCAATAAGTCCCCGGTGCTGGACCCGATGAAGATCTTGATGCCCGGCGTCCGCTGGGCCCGTTTCAGTTCATCCAGGTTCTGCGGGGTGGCTCCCACATAGAACCCGTAGTTCACCAGACTGTGCTCGGCCGCCAAAGCCAGTTTCTCCAGCAGACGCGCCTGGGTGGTCGTCGCCGGTGCCGTATTGGGCATTTCCAAAAACGTCGTGACACCGCCCTTGGCACAGGCCCGCGTGGCATGCGCCAGGTCTTCTTTATGGGTCAGCCCCGGTTCACGGAAATGGACCTGATCGTCGATCACGCCCGGCAGCAGGTGCAGCCCGGCCGCCTCCACCACTTCATCCGCCGAGGCATGCACCGCGGCATCCACCGCGGCAAGGGTGGAGCCGTTGATCAAGACCGACGTGCGAAGTATCTCGTCCGGAAGGACGACAGTCGCGTTGCGAATAAGGGTTTTTTTATTGGTCATTGGCCATTGGCCATTGGTCATTGGTCATTGCGCTGTGGCCGGTCTCTGACCGAGCCACCCCGCCGACCGCAGGTCTCAGCAGTGGAACGGTGATTTCTTTGCAGATGCCCGGGAAGTGCCGCGTCGTGGGGAAGAACATCGCATCAGGGGTTCGCGGCCGAGCAGGTCGTTGATCTCGATCGGCCGAACCGGGATGTGCCGGCTGCCGCGGAGGTGTTCGTCGATCGAGGCGACGATCCGCAACTCGAGCTTCGCCGCCCGGCAGTCGGCCATCAATTGGCGGAGCGGAGCCCCCGGCCAGGGTCCCGGCCGTCACCAACACCTCGACCACCCGATAGCGGTCGGCAATCGAGGCGAGTTCGTCGATGGAGCCGAGTACGGGGATGCCGCCCATGCGATAGCCGGCGGGTCGGCAGTGGGCCCCGTGGAAGCTGAGGAACCCGCGGACCCGCATCGGCAACTCGGGGTGCGAATGGATGTGATTGGCCAGTCGCCCGGTGTTCGAGTCGGTGCCGACCAGCAGCACGGGCCGGGGCTTGTTGCGGCCGATGAACGGTCCCAGATTCTCCCGGGTCGCCCGCCACAACGCTCGCAACCCGCCCAGCCCGAGCAGCGTGAGCAACGCGTCCAGTATCATGACGGTGCGAGGGATGTCGGGGATCAGGTTGAATTGGCAAAGGGCGGCCAGCAAAATCAGGGTCAGGCCGACGGTTCGGCCCAACCCGATCAGGTCGGCGAAGGTGACGTGCCGCCACCAGATGCGCGAATGGCCCATCAAGTAGAAGGTGGTCATCTTCAGGGCCAGGACCCAGGGGAGGGTGTTGCGGAACAGGCGCGCGGTGGCAGCGGGCAGGGGGAGGTCAAAACGCAAGGCGAAGGCGGCGAAGTAGGCGCCGGCGAAGACCGCAACGTGGACGGCGGCCAGCGTCCAGGCGCGTCGCGAGAAGACGTCGCGGTTCACGTATCGGACCAACGCTTCGAAACGATCGGTCAACCAAGCGGGAGAAGGTGAGGGTTGGGGCGCATTGAACATGGGTGCGTGGTTGTTCGTTCGAAGGGTCTACTGGGCAAACCGCCAGAGAATCCCCCAATTTAAATGCTGTAAGCAGGCTGTCAAGCTGCCATGGTGGTAGAATGCGCCAACTGGAGAAATTGGAGGAATTCGCCGGACATCGCTCGGAGATGGAAAACGCCGCCACTTCCCCCCCCATAGAACCAAACTCCCGCGCGACCATTCACCGACGTGCCGCCCCACGCTCTTCAAATTCGGCCGCACCCCTAACGCGGCGGCGCTGCAACCGAAAAAGGAGTCGGCTCGTGCTCCCCCTCGTCCTGGAAGCCGGCATGGGGAACGGCCCGCCGTCTTCGGGCCGGTGCGGTGTTCGAGGAAGAGGGCGCGAGGAGGAGGACGATTGGATGACGCGCGCCAAAAGCGCGCAGTTTCGCATCTGCCAAGAAATCACAGTCGCACTGCTCGGCGCGGGTCTCTGACCCCGCCGAAACCGCCGACCGAAGGTCTCCACCGATATGGGAGACCTTCGGTCGGCGGGGTGACTCGGTCAGAGACCGGCCACAGCGCTGCGGGACGGCTGCGACGAACGCGACCGTAATTTCTTGGCAGTGCTTACAGCCTAAGAATCTTTGAATCTACCGCGTCAACACTCCTCTCATTGCCCAACAGCACCCCCCTGGAGGTACTTCCGGGAAATCACCTGCGCGGCACCTACCCCGGTTCATTTCAACTACCACCTCCCCGAGCATTCAGCCTGAAAGGGTGGGTTCTGTTATTTGGCGCCCCCGTTTCTTCGCGGGCAGGATGCGGTACACTTGCAGTCGGTTGGCGACGTCTCCGGGGCGTGGCGAGTTTCCGATAACTTGTTAACTACTACCATGGACTGAAAGAAATATGGCCAAAATACTGGTTACCGGAGCGGCAGGGTTTATCGGCTTTCATGTCAGCCAGCTGCTGCTGGAACGTGGGGATCAGGTGATCGGCGTTGATAACCTGAACGATTACTACGATGTCCGGCTGAAACGGGATCGGTTGCGGCAGTTGATTGGCCAGACGGAATTCTCGTTTGCCGAAATCGATGTGGCGGATCGCCAGGCGTTGCCGGAGCTGTTTGCGGGGGAACAGGTGGACGTGGTGATCCATCTGGCGGCCCAGGCGGGTGTGCGGTATTCGCTGGAGAACCCGCATGCCTACGTGGACAGCAATCTGGTGGGCTTTGTGAATATTCTGGAAGCCTGCCGGCATCAAGGTGTTCGCCACTTGACGTACGCTTCGTCCAGTTCGGTGTACGGGGCGAACACGCGGATGCCGTTTTCGGTGCATGACAATGTGGATCATCCGCTGAGTCTGTATGCGGCGACGAAGAAGGCCAATGAATTGCTGGCGCATACGTACAGCCATCTCTACGCGTTGCCGACCACGGGGCTCCGGTTCTTTACGGTCTATGGCCCTTGGGGCCGGCCGGATATGGCGATGTTCAAATTCACGCGGGCCCTTCTTCGGGACCAGCCGATTGAGGTGTATAACCACGGCCAGATGCAACGCGACTTTACGTATATCGACGACATTGCCCAGGGCGTGATTCGCGCGGCGGATCGAACTCCCACGGGCGACCCGGAATGGTCCAGCGACTCGCCGGACCCGGGTCGGAGCCGCAGCCCGTTCCGGATCTACAATATTGGGAACCACCAACCGGTGCAACTGATGTATTTGATCGAGTTGTTGGAGGATTGCGTGGGTCGCAAGGCGAAACAGACGCGGTTGCCGATGCAGCCGGGGGACGTGCCGGCGACCTATGCGGACGTCGAGGATTTGGTCGCCGACGTCGGATTTCGGCCCGCGACGCCGATCGAAGAGGGAGTGCGGCGGTTTGTAACTTGGTACCGTGCCTATTATCGGGTTTAGAGGTCGTAGCAACGAGGGGAGAGCCGACACATGCGAGTCCTGGTGACGGGTGGCGCAGGGTTTATTGGCAGCCATGTGGTCGATCGGTTGTTAGCGCGGGGCCACGAGGTAGCGGCCTTGGACAATTTGGAAACCGGTTCGCGGGAGAACCTGCCGCCGGAAGCGCGGTTGTACGAGCTGGACATTCGCGACCGCGCGGGTTTGGCGAGCGCATTTGACGAGTTCCGTCCGACGGCCGTTTGCCACCAGGCGGCGCAGATGTCGGTCAGCCGTTCGGTGCGTGAGCCGGCCTATGACGCGGAGGTGAACGTGTTGGGGCTGTTGAATGTCTTGGACCAGGCGGTCCGACAGGGTCCGATGCCGGTGGTGTTCGCGTCGTCGGGGGGGGTGCTCTATGGCGAGGTGAGCGTGCCCGCCGCCGAAGATACGCCTGCCGCACCGATTTCGCCCTACGGGATCGGCAAGTGGGTGGGCGAGCGGTACTTGGAGTTCTACGTCCGCGAGTATGGTCTGCGGGCGGTGGCGCTCCGCTATTCGAACGTCTATGGGCCGCGTCAGAATCCGCACGGCGAGGCGGGGGTGGTGGCCATTTTCTGCACACGGATGCTGGCCGGAGACCCTTCGACGATCCATGGCGACGGCCGCTACGTGCGGGACTATGTGTATGTGGGCGACGTGGCCGAGGCCAATGTCCGCGCGTTAGAACAGTCGGTCGAGCCGCGTTTCTTGGCCTTGAACATCGGTACGGGCCTTGGTGCGGACGTGAACGAGTTGGCTGCCGCGGTGGGAGCGCACTGCCAACGCGCATTGCGGGATAGCGGCAAGGCGATCGAGGTCCCGGAATCGGGGCACGGGCCGGCTCGTCCCGGCGATTTACGGTCGAATCTGGTCTCGGCCACTCGAGCCTCGGAGCTTCTGGATTGGCGCCCCCGCGTCACGTTGGACGACGGTCTTCGCCGAACGGTCGCCTGGTTCGCCAACCGTTGAACGCTCGGTGGTGCTTGGTTCGTAGTTCGTAGCTCGTGGTGCTTTGTGCTTGGTGCTTCAAACTTCAAACTTCATACTTCCACCTTCGCTGTTTTGTCGAAAGTATCCCGGTTCGGTCGTCCCTGCCGGAGGCGAGCCCGACCGGACAGTGAATCTTGCATGCATAACGAAGAACGAAGAACTACGAACTACGAACACGGATCAGGCGAGGGCCAATCGTTCGCTGCACTGGGTCAGGATTTGGACGGCCAGTTGGTTGGGGCTGTAGCCGGCGGGGAGTCGGACGAGGGGTTTGGCGTGCCGGTCGCAGAATTCGCGTACTTCCCCGAAAGCGTGACTGGACCAGCGAATGGCCAGGACGACGGCGGCGACATCGGGTCGGGCAACGTAGGGTTCGAAGACCTCGATGGATTGGTGTTCGCGTGTCTCGATCCAAATCAGGTCGCTCAGTCCGAAGGCGTCGATCAGGGCTTGTTGGGCAGGGCGTCGCCGATCGCCACCGATCAGGATCAGGGCCCGTCCTTCGAGCAGTTGGCGAACTTCGCGGACTTCCGGGGTGGGCGGCGAGTCGGAGGGGGGGTCGCTGGGGGGGCAGATTGCCATGAAGCGATCCATTTCCTGGAGCACGCGTTGGAACCCCGGGGGGTACTCGGGGAATTCCGGAAGGTTGTCGATGGCGGGCAGCAGCAGTTCCCGCAGTTCGCGGTTGCTGGGCGGCAAGCCGTCGTTGATCAGTTCCTCGACGGTGGCGATGAGGATACGCCAGTGTTCTTTGGTATTTTGGGGTTCATGGTCGAGCAACGACAGTTTATGGCGGATTTTCCCCATCCGTTTGCGGTGTTGTTTGGCGCGGCGGCGGGTTTCCTGCAAGCGTGCATCCAAGGCCTCGATGCGAGTGGCCAGTTCGGTCCACTGCCAGGGGTCGGCCGGATCATCGGCCCGCATGTGGCGTTGGATGAAGATTTGATGTTCGCTGGCGGTGGCTTTGAGCCAGTTGAAGACTTTCAGTTGCTCCGAATCGCTGGGCCCATCGAGGGCGGCGATGGCCACGCGGAGCGCGGATTGGGCTGCGGCCAGCAGATCGAGCGCCTGTTCGTATTCGTTGGCCAGCAGTTCGGGATCGTCTTGGATGTCCTTCAGCACGGCCAGGACATCGGCCACATTTTCGAAGCAGCCCGCGACGACGTCGTACAGGCGCAGGTCGGCGGGCGATGGTCCGCTGGGGTGGCACATCCAGAGGAAGCAATCGGGCAGCGATTTGGCGCGGGCGATGATATCCCGATCGACGGGCTCGATATCGGTGGCGAAATTGGCGCCTTGGGCTAATCGCTGGCGCCGGTTGGCGGCCCACCGGGCGCCTTCGGCTTTCAAACGGCAGCGCTGTTCGATCAGGGGGAAGTCGGCATCGCCGGGCGCGGCCCAGCGGGCGGGGTAGGAGAGGTGGGGTGGTTCGGTGGGCGGCGTGGAGCGGCCCAGGGCCAGTTCGGGCAGCGTTTCTCCCGCCGCCTCGCCCCAGCGGTCCCCCGCCGAACTCGCCTCGGCGTCCCGACCTGCCGCTTCGGCCACCGAATCGGCCTCGCGAACCGGCGACGACGCGTCCAAGGCCTGGTCCTCCTCCGACCGGTCGCCCGCTTCCGCCGTCTCCGTCGCCGTCAGCACCGCCTGGGCCAAACGCCGCAGTTCGGTGCGCAGCGAAACATCCTCATCAGCCAGCGCGACCAGCCGTTCGGCAAGTGCAGATAGCGATTTGACGACATCGGCGGGCATCGAGGTTTCCCTATTCAAGCGGGCATCCTGCGGGGCGGGGCGGAGGTTCGAACTTCGGAACTGAGCGGTACCCATCGGAATCGATAGGGCGCCCAGCCCGAAAGTAGCCTAACGTCACGGCCTAAGTCCAACAATCTTATTGTAGGGGGCACGTTGCTGTTTGGTGTGGAAAGTTCATCGGACAGGAATACCCAGCCTTCGATTGCGGGGGTTGTGGGGGCATGGTTGGGCGCCCATTCTCTGTGACGTGGGCTCTGCGGTACCGGCCGGTCGTCAGGCAACCCGCAGGAAAGGATCTACTCGTAGCGATGTGGCCGGTCTCTGACCGAGCCACTCGGCCGACCGAAGGTCTCCCCTATCGGCAGGAGACCTTCGGTCGATGGTTTCGGCGGGGTCGGAGACCCTCGCCGAGCGCGTGGTCGGAGACCCTCGCCGAGTGCGAGCGCGGTAGATTACTTCCTGCGGGTTGCCTCAGGAATCCAGCCATGCGACCTCCAGGTCCAAGTCTCCGTTTGCCGTAGGAACCATCATGCGGGCGGCCGTGCGGACCTCCCGCCGCACAAAACAGGGAATGGCGCGCAAACACGCTTCGGCTAACTCCAACTCCCAGGACAGCGGAGGGCGAATCGCCATGCCCGGATTCATTCGCACGATGATCGGATACCCCTCCGGCGCCGCAATCGGCCAATGATTCTTCTCCGCCGCGTCCAGGTCGCGGACCGAAATCTCGAACGGTTCCCCATACATGATCGACAGCCCCGCGTGGCGACGATCCGCGCCGGGTTCCTGCCGCAATACGCAACGAAGCACATCCAAATCCTCGTACAAGGCCAACCCCAAGGTCATTCCGGATTGCCCCATCACCACCCCGTACCAGCGACTGGTCTGGAAGCGGTCGCACTGGATCACCATCGGTTTGTCCCCCCATACTTGACGCCACGGTTGCCGGCGATAGAAATTGGCGGCTGCGTCAAAGAACCCTCCGACCTGTTCCAGACAGACGCCCGGGGTGTCGATCAAGGCGGGCATGCGTTCCGATGCCGACAACCCGGATTCCAGTTCGCTGTAGATGAAGTCCAGTCGATCCAGTTGGGGTTCGACCCGGCATTCGACGCCCAAAGGGCCCAGCCGGTGATCCAGCAGTTCCCGAAACTCCTGCGAGGTCACTTCGATCATGCCCGGCAAATGCGGGGGTCCGACGGCGGGGGAAAGCAGCGCGGCCAGGACCGCTTCCCACAGCAGCTGCCCCAGCGTCTCATCCAAACCCACCCGCTGGGCGAGAATCATGTTGTGGGTGGCACTGGCCACCAGGGCCCCCATCGGGCGCTGAGGAACCCCCTCTTCGGTGACCCAAGTTGCCAAACGGCGGGCGTCCGCTTGCCAAACCTCATCGAACTCCTGCGGCAGTTCACTCATCTCGGCCAATCGCGCTTCCATGTCCCCCACCGAGGACTCGGAAAAACGTGCCACTTTCTGCAGCCACGTCCACATCGCTTCATAGTGCTCCAGACGAGCACACCATTCGCCCCGAATCTGCAACGTTTCCAAACGCTTCTTCCATTGGTTCAGGAACGTCTTGCGGCGCACCTGGATCCTGCCCGGACGGCGTGGTCTGCCCTCTCCCGGCGAGAGCATGACCTCCAGCAGCAGGGCCAGCACCTCGCGGGGCTTCGGCCGTTGCGAGGCGAGCACCTCCATGTGCAGCAGTTCCTCGGTGGTGGGGCAGCTGATCAACAGGGTCCAGGGCTGCGATTCGCCTTGCTCTCCCGCGGTGGTGATCGCGGTGCGTTGCATTTCGATCTGCCAGACCTCGTCCGCCTGGCGTGGCAGGGCTCGGACCCTTTCGATCAAGTGCCGCAAGGAGACCGGGCGGCGTGTGGCAGGGGCCCCGGCCACTTCGATCCGCAACGTCTTGCGGACCCAGGTCAGGGCGCCGGGCGAGTTGCGCCAGCCGCTGATAAAGTGGTTGACGTAGGCGATCGCCTCGGTCTCGTGCCCCCGCTGGACAAACGAAGAAGTGTCGGGGCGCAGTTCGCGATTCCCCAGCAGGTATTGGACCACATGCGGATTGTTTCGATGGGCTTTGCGCAACGACCGCCGCGCTCGCGGGACATCCCCCTCGCGGCGGAAATCCAGCAAGGCCCGCGCAAACAACCATTCGGCCGATTGGTCCTCCGGATACGCATCCAACAGCCTCTGCAACCGGGCATCCCGCCCCAACTCGCAGTAGTACGAGCACAGCAGGTAGCGGACGCCTTGGTTGTCGCCGGGATTCAGCTGCAACAGCTTCCGACAATGCTTCAGGGCTTCGTCCTGCTGTCCGGTGGCCCAGAGGCTGAGTGCCAGCCCGAAGCGGGCCCGCATGTAGGCGCGGGTTTCCAGGGCCGCCCAGAATCTTCCGTTATATTGTGCTATACGGTCTTCCCCTCCCAAAGTGGACTCGGCCGTTTTCAAGCCCAACCGATATAGGGTGGATGCGTGTTCCGGAGAGGGAGTCAGTTCCGCCAGGCAGACATACGCCTCGGCGCAATGCGGGCACAGATCGATCGCCTCGCTGACCATTTCCAGCCGTTGTTGGTAGTCGTCATTTTGGTAAGCGCGAAAGATCAGCTCCACCGCTTGAGCCAGGTCCGTCCCGCGATGATCGGGGGTCCCGGCATCCCTGAGGGCCTCGCGCAGCAACTGCTCCATGGCCCGCCGATCGGTAAAGAGCGAGGATTCGATCGCGTCCCGCCGTTCCAGTTCGTGCTTCGGCGGTTTCCTTGCCGATCTCCGTTTTCTGGCAGACACTCCGACTCCCTTTTCGAAATAGGCACCGGCCACTCCGAGCTACCCGCGGGAACAGGACCCCGGGGCCAACGGGTCGGAGTAGCGAATACGAATCATGCCGCGCCGATCGGCGTCCTGCGACCGGCGGCCAACCGTTTTCCACAAGAACGGCCACAAGGCATTCTCCGCACTGGCCCTCGCGGAATCAATACGTTCGCCCAAGAAATGGCAATTTCCGGTCACCCCGGGGTATAGCGAACAGCTCTTTGGTAGTCTTTCCGTTTGTTCGAAGGGCGAAGTCCGGCCTTCCAGCCCGAAAGCTCCTGCCGCAAATCCCAGTGGACGTTTATACCGCGCGCGGCAAAGATTGTCTCGTGACTGCGCGAGAGTGAAGATTTACGGTGGTATTTCAACTCCGCCCGATCAAGCAAACCTGAAATGGACGCCCCCCCCTATCGTCCCCCCGAGTACAAGGGGACAGGAGATGTGCGGCTTCGCGTGATGCACGCATTCCCCTCCCTTGTACTCGGAGGGCGAGCGGTGCATATCGGACAATCTCTGCCGCGCGCGGTACATCGAACGCGGCTGCGTCGCAACCGAAAAAGGAGTCGGCTCGTGGTCGTGGTCGTGGTCGTGGTCGTGATCCCCCTCGTCATGGGAGCCGGTATGGCGAGCGGCCCGCCATCCGGTGGCCGGTGCCGTGTTCGAGGAAGAGGCCGAGGAGGACGAGGACAATTGGATGATGCGCGCAAAAAGCGGGCATCTTGCAGCCTAAGAATTCAATTTCTTCGTCCGGGGGGCGACTTGGCCGCATTTTTAAAAGAGGGGGAAGATCAGTTTTCTATGCGGAGAGCAGCACGAGCGGGCGTCCGCGACTGTCTTTTGCCAGATGGTGCTGGGTAGGTAGCACTCCCAAATCGCATTTGGCGTTTAATGCATTCCCATTATGTGCAAATCGACTAGCACTGCTAGTAGTTTTTTCGGCCCACGACCTATATGGCCATCACGGTGGTCTTCCAAAATGCGAAAGCAGCTTTCTACGGCGACCCTTTTGCCGATACTTCACGCCACCTTCTGAAGACATGCATGACACCTAAATGGATGTACATTAGTGTCCCAGAATTTTTGATCGTATCACTGTATTGGTCTGAGCCCACACCGAGCAAAAGCAATTGTCAACTCCATACCGGGAGGGGTGATTGCATGGTCCACGAAGGTGGGCGATTGCGTGTGGTGCGGCCCAGTCGGGTTAGTTGGTGCCTGTCCGGAAAAGGGTGAAACGGTGATTTTTTCCGAGCGGGCGCTGGCTCAGCGCGGGATGGAGGTGATCTTTCGGGCCGTTGGCTGTGGTGTTTTCGGGGCTCTGGCATCGGGAGATACGACGCAACCGGATTTCGGAATCATCGACCTTGCTTGGGTTGTGCGATGATTCTGCATTCCGCCCGACAGCGATTTCCTCGCCAAAGCTTCTTCGCCCGGCGGTGGCTCTGGTCCAGCGTTCAGGGCTTACTCGCGGGTGCCCCGATAGAACTCGGCCAGACCCTGCATCAGGATGGCGCCCGCGTCGAACCGAGGGGGCCGTCGAAACAGAAATCGTTCACGGATAACTCGGCTGCCGGCAGGGCCGTTGCCACCCCCGCGAGAGCAAGGACGCCCATCGCAACGAGGGGCGAACAGCGACGAAGCGAACGAACAAAGCGGCACATAACAGGGCTCCTC
>SLEY01000280.1 GCA_007124535.1 Planctomycetaceae bacterium | reverse complement strand
TTGGCGTTCAAAACCTCATGCTTCACCCCCCGTTTGTCCAGCATGTGGGAAAGCCGCTCGCTCTTCTCGATCGAAACCGTGCCGATCAACAGGGGACGCCCCTTCGGGAACCGCTCCTTGATCTTCGCCGCCGGAATGATCTCCTTCCGCTTGCTGTCCCGCGGTACAAAATGGACCTCCTGGTCGCTTTCCTTGACGATCGTGCCCCAAACCTCGTATTCTTCTTCTCCATCCAAGATCAGCACGTCCCAGCGATTGATCCGTTCGATTTCGTCGGCAACGGCCTGAAACTTTTCCCGTTCGCTGCGGTAGATCACATCGGGATTTTCCAAACGCCGCAGGGGCCGATTGGTGGGTATGGCCACGACCTCCAGTTCGTAGATCTTCCAAAACTCCCCGGCTTCGGTCATCGCCGTCCCAGTCATGCCGGCGATTTTGTCATACAGCTTGAAAAAGTTCTGCAAGGTGATGGTGGCCAGCGTCTGGGTCTCTTCCTTGATCTTGACCCCTTCTTTCGCCTCCACCGCCTGATGCAAGCCATCGCTCCACTGCCGGCCTTCCATCAAGCGACCGGTGAACTCGTCGACGATCACCACCCGGCCGTCCTTGATCACATAGCGCACATCGCGCTGATACAAATGGTGGGCTTTCAAAGAATTATCGATCAGATGCGGCCATTCCATGTTGCCGGCCGTATAGAAGCTCTCGACCCCCGCCAAACGCTCCGCCTCGCGCACCCCGTCGTCCGTCAAATGAGCTGTATGGTCCTTCTCGTTGACCACAAAATGCACGTCTCTTTTCAATTGGCGGGCGATGCGATCGGCGTCCGTGTACTTGCGCACGTCGTCATGAGCCGGTCCGGAGATGATCAGCGGCGTACGCGCCTCGTCGATCAAAATGTTGTCCACTTCATCGACAATCGCGTAATTCAGTCGCCCTTGGGCCTGCTGGTACTCTTTCGGGAACCGATCGTCGCCGCGGGCGGCGGGTCGCATGTTGTCGCGGAGGTAATCGAAGCCGAATTCGTTGTTCGTTCCATAAGTGATATCGCATGCGTAGGCCTTCTGGCGGTCGGCCATCGACATATTACTTTGGATCGCACCGACGGTCAGCCCCAACCCCATGTACAGGGGCCCCATCCACTCCATGTCCCGGCGTGCCAGATAATCGTTGACCGTCACGATATGCACGCCTTTGCCCTCCAGGGCATTCAGGTAGGCGGCCAGGGTGGCCACCAGCGTCTTGCCCTCGCCGGTGACCATTTCGGCAATCGCCCCCCGGTGGAGCACGATGCCCCCGATCATTTGGACGTCATAGTGGCGGAGGCCGAGGAATCGCGTTCCTGCTTCGCGGCAGACGGCGAAACTTTCGACCAGCAGGTCGTCCAGGGTCTCCCCCTTGCGGAGCCGTTCCCGAAAGCGTTTGGTCTGGTCGGCCAATTCACCGTCGCTCATCGCTTGGTACTTGGGCTCCAGATCACGAATTGCCTGGACGGTCGGCTGGAGTTTGCGGATGTAGCGTTCGTTGGACGATCCGAAAATCGAGGTGATCCCCCGCTCGAAGTTTCGCAGCAGTCCGCCGAAGAGGATTCCCAACCACTCCCAAATTCGTTCCAGTAATTCCATGATTCTGTCTTGATCCTCGGAAGCTCGAACAGCTCCCCTGTCTCACCCCCGGAGTGGCCGGCGGCGAGTAATGCGCAACGTGTTTCGATAACGAAGTTTATCGCCATGGGCCTGTTCCGGTCAACCGGGTTTTCCCGGCATGCGGGTGGCGGGGGAGCCCAAAAAAGCTGACCGATCGGCGGAACCGGACGCCCATCTTGCCCTCGGCGTGAACCGCCCCATTTTGATTCGCCCCCCTTCGCTTAAAGGCTCGAAAGAAAATTGATTGGAAAAGTTGGTCACAAACCGTTATCTTGAATAAGATAGGCTTAGGCCAACGTCGTGACGCCACAGCGCGTCAATAGAGTTTAGGGGGCAGACAATCAGGAGAATCGGACGATGTGTAACCACACGAAAACTCAGCGTTTTGGCTGGCTGTTGGGTTTGTTGGCGGTGCTGATGGCGCCCGTCGGCGCCGCGGGGGCGGACGAAGCGGCCGCCGAGCCCAGGCAGGTCGAGTTTTTCGAGGCGATCGAGGCGGGTGAAATCGAGGTGCAGTTCATCCCCCAAAATGCAGAGCGCGCCAACGTGATCATCGAAAATCGAGGCGAACAGCCGCTCGCCATCCGGCTGCCCGAGGCCTTTGCCGGTGTCCCGGTACTGGCGCAGTTCGGCGGGGCTGGCGGCTTCGGTGGCATGCAGGGCGGCCGCGGGGGGCGCGGCGGGACCGGCGGCATGCAAGGTGTGGGCGGCGGCATGGGTGGCATGATGGGCGGCATGGGCGGCATGGGTGGCATGGGCGGCATGGGCGGCATGTTTAACGTCGAACCGGGCCGGGTCGGCCGACTCCGAGTCCCCACAGTGTGCCTGGAACACGGCAAAGACGATCCCAATCCACGCGTTCCCTATGAAATCCGACCCATTGAATCCTTCACCGACAACCAAGGCGTGATCGAAATCTGCCGCATGCTCGGACACGGGGAGGTGCCTCAGGGGGTGGCTCAGGCCGCGGCTTGGAGCCTGACGGATAACCTCAGCTGGGAACAGCTGGCCACGATGAATCGCGTGCAACTGAGAAGCGGTTATTTCGAGCGGTTCTTCTCTCCGGAGGAAGTAGAGATCGCGATGCGGGTGGTCGGCGAGGCGAATCGCCGCGCTGCGGCACGCGAAGTCGACTCGTCGGAATCGCTGAGCCAACGATAGGGGCGTATGAGGGGCCGACATCGGATTCGGAACCCCTTTCCTTTCGCGGGAATTTTTCCCGGTCGGCACGCATCATGACGAACAGATCAACTTCCCGGGCCGCAACGGTCGAAATAGAACGAGAGTCGCAGCAGCGTCGCGCTCGCTTTGCCCCCACGCTGGGCCTGACGGATTCGTCATAGAAGGTGAATTGATAGTGTGCCGGCTTTCGATCATCGTGCCATATCTTGATGAAGATCAGCCGTTCGA
>SLEY01000123.1 GCA_007124535.1 Planctomycetaceae bacterium | reverse complement strand
CGGACCAGGAGCTGCTGGGTTATCACGTTATCGAGGTGACAAACCAGCAACTGTTCGCCGAACTGCCCGAGGTCGATTTGGAGGGGACGCTGACCTACACGCCGGCGGATGATGCGTTTGGGACGGCGACTTTCACGGTGGTGGCCCAGGATGACGGCGGCACCGAACGCGGTGGCGACGACACTTCGGCGCCCCAGACGTTCACGATCACGGTCCTTCCGGTGAACGATCCGCCCACGTTTGTGGCGGATGACCCTCCGGCGGTGCTCGAGGATGCCGGGCCGCAAGAGATCGAAGGTTGGGTTACGGAGTTCATTCCGGGACCGCCCAACGAGTCGGATCAGGAGGTGCTGGCCTACCACGTCACGGACGTCAGCAACGAGGCGCTGTTTGCCGAGTTGCCCAGCGTATCTCCGGACGGCACATTGACCTACGAATCGGCTCCGGATGCCTGGGGCACGTCGACCTTCACGGTCGTGGTTCAGGACGATGGCGGCACGGAGCGGGGCGGTGAAGACATGTCCGAGCCCCAGACCTTTACGATCACCGTGTTGGCGGTGAACGATCCGCCCGTCAATCGCTTGAATGGCGACCCGATCGGCCCGGACGACCAGTTGTTCACGAACAACGATTTCGACCTGGCGTTTACGGCTGCCAATCAGGCTCGCTTGACCGTCACCGACGTGGATGACGACGGCAGCGAGACGTTCTCGGTTCAGCTTTCGGTGACCAACGGTGAATTGTTGTTCGGTCTGGAAGACGAGCCGGCCGCGTCGAAAGAGATCAGTGCCCGCAGTTTGGCCGCGGTCAACGAGAAGTTGGGAACGTTGATCTTCCGCCCCGCTGAGGGGTTCATCGGGGAGGCCGTGCTGACGATCGCTTCCAATGACGGTGGTACGTTCGGCGAGGGCCCGGCGGAAGGTTGGACGACGGAGGACGAGTTGGTGATTTCGGTGGCCCCGTTCAACCGGCCGCCAATCGCCGCCGACGACGATATCGAAATGGACGAGGGGGGTGTGGCCGTATTCAGTGTCTTTGACGACAACGGCCACGGCCCGGATTCGGCAGGTCCCAACGAGGATGATTTCCAGAGCATCCAGGTGATCAGCTTCGATACCACGGGTACGGTGGGAACGGTGGAACTGCTGGATGACGAAACGGGCGAATTCCGCTACACCCCGCCCGATGAGTATTGGAACGGCGTCACGTCCTTTACCTATACGATCCAGGATGATGGCCAGTCGCTGATCGACGGCGAAATCGTGGACGACTTCAAAACCGACTCGGCGACCGTGACCATCACGGTGTGGGAAGTCAACAATCCGCCGATCGCCGAAGACGATCTGGTGCTGATCGACCCGCAACCGGAAGCGGGGCAGGAGTTCGTGTTCCTGGCTTCCGAGCTGTTGGCCAACGATCTGCCCGGCCCGCCCAACGAGAGTGATCAGACGCTGAGCATCGTCAGTGTCAGCACCTCGGCCCTGGGCGCCACCGTCACCCTGGTCCCCGGGGACACGGGCGACCCCGGAGATGATCAGATCATCTACACCGTCCCGGTCGGCTTCGAACATGTCGACACCTTCGAGTATACGGTCCAGGACGATGGGACCACTCGCGGAGAACCCGATCCTCGGACCGATACGGCCACCGTGACCGTCCGGGACGTGGTCCTCAGCACCATCTCGGGCTATGTCTACGTCGACTCCGCCGGCAGTGGCGAGCCGACTTCCGAAAGGCTCGGTGGGGTCCTTGTCCAGCTGTCCGGAACCGATCTGACCGGCAACCCGGTGGATCGCGAGACGCGGACGGCCGAGGACGGATCGTACGCCTTCACCAATCTCATGCCCAGCATGGAGGGTACCGAATACCTGGTCACCCAGCAGCAACCTATCGGGTGGATGGACGGCTATGTTTCGGCGGGCAACAACGGCGCGGTGGTACGCGACGACAATGTGATCGGGATCCACCTGCCGCTGATCGGCCTGGACAGCGCCAATCCGGACCAGAGCGAGAGCCGTCACAACAACTTCGCCGAATACGGATTGAGCGCCGATTTCGGCTTGATCACCCTCCGCGACCTGCTGTATTCCGGGAACGACAACCACGCGACCGGATGGGTTTTCGCGACCGATGCCGACAACCAGTTGCAGTGGTACATGAACCTGGGCGGCTGGGAAGGCTACGTGCCGGGTGTCGAATCCAGCAGCGATCCGGGCGTTTACACGGTGGATATGTCGGGGGATTCCTTCCCGGTCACCAACCATCAGCGGGCCGAAGTCGAACAGCTGAACGTGAACTCGCTGGCCCGGTTCCGCCAGTCGACGCACGGAGAAAACGGCGCCACGATCACCCATCTGATCGGCAGCCCGCATCATTTCGATCTGCTGAACGACGTCCACGATCCGCTGGATGACGGCCAGCTGGATCTGTTGGCCGGGGGCGAAGGCGAAGCCGACTACTCGGCAGCGGTCGATGCCGTGTTCGCCGACCTGCTCTGAACGGGTCCGGATGAGGGAACGGACTCAGAATAATTGGCTGCGTTCCGGCTCGAAGCCCAATTGCCGGACGCGGCCGAAATCCTGAGCCGCCTGCTCGGGCTCGCCCAACTCTTCGTAAATCAGGGCTCGGTGATAACGCAGCACCGCCACGCTGTGCGCGTGCTGGCGCAACCGCTGCTCGTGCTCCCGCCGGTCGGAATAGTCCCGCCGCTGGCTCAACGCCGCATGCTGGCTCTCGATCGTCAGCACCGCCTGATTCAGATCCTCGCGGGCAGTTTCCAGCTCGCCGCGCAGGAACTGGATGTAACCGCGGGTATCCAGCATCGCCGGATCGGGTCCGAAAATCGCCAGCGCCCGCTCGACCTCGGCCAACGCCTGGTCCAAATCCTGCTTACCCAGGGCCCGCGCGTACGCCAATCCGTTCCAGGCAATGGCCCGATGCCGCTGGCTCCGGTTCGTAAACAGCGCCTCCACCCGCTCCCAATCGGCGATCGACCGGTCATGCCGGCCCAGGTGCTGCCAAGCCACGCTCCGCTGCATGTAATTCAAGGCTTCGTCCGG
>SLEY01000345.1 GCA_007124535.1 Planctomycetaceae bacterium | reverse complement strand
CCTTGCGGATTTTGAACGCGAACCATTGATGGCAGGAGGCTGGGGTGAATCGAGCAACACTTCCCGCTCCCTTGAGGGCGCTGGCGCGTCTGTACGGGGTGCAAACCGACTATCAGGACGTTTGGGGGCAACCGCGTCAGTCCGGGGAAACCAGCGTGTTTCGTGTGCTGCAGCTGTTGGGCGCGCCGCTGGACCATCCTGACGACGTGCCCGCCGCCCTGCGAGACCGCCGCCAGCAGCTATGGCAGCGTGTCTGGGAACCGGTCCATGTGGCTTGGCAGGGCGGCCCTCCGAGCTTTCGCCTGCGCTTGCCGCGGGAGCGGCAGGGGGAGGAGTTTGTCTGCCGGATCCAATTCCAGGACGGCGGCTCGATCCGCCGGCAGGGGCGGTTTGACGAATTGTCCGGCCGCCCGGGAGCGACGGTTGAAGGGGTATCCTATGCGGTGTTCGAGCTGACCTTCCCCCAGCGTCTGCCGTGGGGTTACCACCAGGCCACACTGGAGTTCGGCGGGCAAGTCTGGCAGTCGCTGGTGATCAGTGCCCCGCGGCAGGCTTACGGGCCGCCGCCGGAGGAACAGCCGCTGCGCTGGGGTGTGTTCCTGCCGCTGTATGCCCTGCACGGCCGGCAGAGCTACCAGACGGGCGACTTCTCCGATTTGGAACGACTGATGGAATGGACGGCCGGGGCGGGCGGCAGCCTGGTCGCCACGCTGCCGTTGCTGGCGACGCTGTGGGAGGCGACGGACGATCCCAGTCCCTATTCGGCGGCCAGCCGGCTGTTCTGGAACGAAGTGTATCTGGACCCCACCCGTCTGCCCGAATTTTCCGCTTGCCCGGCGGCTCAAGCGGCGCTGGCCGCGACGGACGGCCCGGCGGCCGGTGGGGCTGGCCGCCCCGGCCTGGTCGACTATGACCTCCGCATGCAGCGGCAGCGGGCGGTGCTGGAGCCGCTGGCGGATCAATTCTTCGCCGGACCCGCGGAACGACAGGCCGCGTTGCACGAGCGCTGTCGCCACGATCCCGAACTGGAGATCTTCGCCCGCTTCCGTGCCACCGGCGAGCAGCAGCGCGCGTTTTGGCCCGATTGGCCCGCCCGCCTGCAGCGCGGCGAATTCCAAACCGGGGATTACGATCCCCGCGCCTACCGGTACCATCTTTACACCCAATGGCAGATCGAACGCCAGCTGCGGCAGGTGACCGAACGGGCCGGCCAGCTGAATCTGCTGTGGTACCTGGACTTTCCGCTGGGCGTCACCCGCAACGGCTATGACGCCTGGCGCGAACGGGAGATCTTCCAGCAGGAAGCGTCCGGCGGCGCCCCGCCGGACGCGTTCTTCACCAAAGGCCAGAACTGGGGCTTTCCGCCCCTGCACCCCGAGCGGTTGCGCCAGCAGGGGTACCGGCATCTGATCGCCGCCCTCCACCGGCATCTGGAGTTTGCGCGCGTGCTGCGTTTCGATCACGTCATGGCCCTGCACCGCTTGTATTGGATCCCCAGCGGCATGACGGCCCGGGAAGGCGTGTACGTCCGCTTCCCCGCCGAAGAACTGTTTGCCCTGCTGACGCTGGAATCCCACCGCCATCAGGCGCAGATTGTCGGCGAAAATCTGGGCACGGTGCCGCAGGCCGTGAATCGAGCCCTGGCCGAACATAACTTGCGGGATATGTACGTGCTGCAGTACGAAATGAATCCGGAGCGGCCGGAGATGCTGCGCCCCGTCCCGACGTATTCGGTCGCCAGCTTGAACACGCACGACATGCCGCATTTCGCCGCCTACTGGTACGCCCAGGACGTCGATGATCGGGTCGATCTGGGATTGCTGCCCGCCGAGCAGGCCGAGGCGGCCCGCCAGGAGCGGGCGGCCGCGTGCGGGAAACTGGTCCAGGTGCTGCAGCAGCGAGGGCTCTTGAAACCCGGTGAAACGGATCTGGAAGCGGTGCTGGAGGCCTGCTTGAAACTGCTGGCGGCTTCGCCGTCGCCGATGGTGCTGGTGAATCTGGAGGACTTGTGGCTGGAGACCCGGCCGCAGAACGTGCCCGGCACGTTTCGCGAACGGCCCAACTGGCGGCGCCGGGCACGTTATGGCTTGGAGGAATTCCCCCAGTTGCCGGCGGTGCAACGCATCCTGGCGGCGGTGGATCAAAGCCGCCGCCAAGCCCCCGGCCCCACGCCGGCGCCCCCCGAACCCGACGCCCTGAAGACGCCCTCTCCGAGCAATGGAAGGACCTGCTGATGTTCAACACGTTTCCGCATCGGCCCCAGGGGGCTCTGAGGCAGCCGGACGGCTCGCTCCTCTGGCGGTTGTGGGCTCCTTACCACGAACGCGTGCAATTGGTCATCTGGCCCGACGGGCAAGAGGTCCGGATCGAGATGACGCCCCAAGAGCCGGGGTTTCATGTCCATCGGCAAGCGGATGTGGCCGACGGCCTGCGCTATGCCTACCGGTTGCCGGACCAGCGCACCTTGCCCGACCCGGCTTCGCGCTCCCAGCCCGAAGGCGTGCATGCCCCCAGCGCGGTCTTCTCCCCCGGCCCCTTCCGCTGGACCGACCAGGATTGGACCGGCGTGCCGCCGGACGAACTGGTGCTCTACGAACTGCACGTGGGCACGTTCACTCCGGAGGGGACGCTGGAGGCGATCATTCCGCGCTTGCCCCAACTGCGGGAGTTGGGCGTCACGGCGATCGAGCTGATGCCGCTGGCCCAGTTTCCCGGCGAACGCAATTGGGGGTACGACGGCGTCTATCCGTTCGCCGTGCAGAACAGCTATGGAGGACCGCAGGCGCTGCAGCGGTTGGTGGAGAGCGCCCACCGCCAGCAGATGGCGGTGTTCCTGGATGTGGTCTACAACCATTTGGGGCCCGAGGGGAATTACTGCGGGGCATACGGCCCGTATTTCACCGACCGGTACCACACCCCCTGGGGCCAGGCGGTCAATATGGACGGGGCGGACTGCGAACCGGTGCGGCAGTTCGTGATCGACAACGCCTGCATGTGGGTCCGGGATTTCCACGTGGATGGCCTGCGGCTGGATGCCGTGCATGCCATCTTTGACTTCGGCGCCCGGCATGTGCTGGCCGAGTTGCAGGCGGCCGTCCAGGTCGAAGCCCGGCGGCAGGGGCGGCGCGTGCAGGTGATTGCCGAGACGAATCAGAACGATGTCCGGCTGATCGACCCGCCGCACGACGGCGGGTATGGGCTGGACGGAGTCTGGAACGACGATTTTCATCACAGTATCCGAGCGCTGCTGGCCGGCGAACGGGAGGGTTACTACCGGGACTTCGGGCAGCCGCAGCAGTTGGTCAAGACGTTCAACGACGTGTTCGTTTATGACGGGTGCTACAGCCCGTTCCGCCGGCGGAACCATGGGAATCGCGTCAGGGATCGCGACCGCAGCGCGTTCGTGGTCTGTGTCCACAATCACGACCAGATCGGCAATCGGGCGCGGGGCGATCGCCCGATCACCCGCCTGCCCCGGTCCGCCTGCCGCCTGGCCTGCGGGTTGCTGATGCTGTCGCCCTGCGTCCCCCTGCTGTTCATGGGCGAGGAGTATGGCGAGGAGCGGCCGTTTCCGTTCTTCTGCTCGTTTGGCGATGCGGAGTTGATTCAGGCGGTGCGGGAGGGTCGGCGGGAGGAGTTCGCCGCTCTGGAATTCGAATGGGGCGAGGAGATCCTCGATCCCCAGGACCCCGGCACCTTTGCCGCGGCCCGGTTGAGCTGGGAATGGTCCGGCGATTCGCCGGCGGCCGAAATGCGACGCCTGTACACCGACCTGCTGCGGGCGCGACGCACCTGGCCCGCCCTCCGCGACCGGCAGGCCACGCGAGCCCGGCTGACCGGGCCCGAGGACGCGGACCCCCCGCCCCTGCTGGTCATCGAACGGGGCGGCAGCCGAACCTGCCTGGCCTGGGCCAATCTGACCAGCCGGCCGCAACCCTGCTTTCTCAAAGAACAGGACGGCTATCGCTTGCGGCTCAGTACGGAACAGACATGCTACGGCGGCAGGCGGAACCTGCAAACGTTTCCCGATACCCTGGAACCCTTTGAATTGATCCTGCTCGGTCAGGGAGACGAGCATCCATGACAGACCGATCCGAATGGACCGAAGCCATCCTGCGGCACGTGCAACAAGATTTGCAGGAACAGGCGGTCACGCCCGAAGCCACCTATCGTCTGCAGTTCCACCCGGAACATCTCCCGTTCCGCCAGGCGGCCGAGATCGTCCCCTATCTCCAGGAGCTGGGCATCACCCATCTGTACGCCTCGCCGTACCTGGCCTCGCATTCGGCCAGCCCGCACGGCTATGCGATCGTGGATTACGGGCGGTTGGATCCGCGGCTGGGCGATGCCGAAGACTACCGGGCCCTGGTCGATGCGGCACGCCAACACGGCTTAAAGCAAATCCTGGATATCGTCCCCAACCACATGGCCGTGGCCCCCGGCGAAAACGCCTGGTGGACGAATATTTTGGAGAACGGGCCCAGTTCCCCCTACGCGCCCTTCTTCGATATCGAATGGTGGCCGGTCAAGGAAGAACTCCGCAATCGGATCCTCCTGCCCATGCTGGGCGATCAGTTCGGTCAGGTGCTGGAGAGCGGCCAACTGCAATTGCACTTCGACCGCGGCGCGTTCTTCGTCCGGTATTACGAACACACCCTGCCGCTGGACCCCCGCACCTATGCCGTGCCGTTGAACGAGGTCCTCGCCGAACTGAAAGAAAGTTTGGCCCCCGAATCCGAATACGTGCTGGAACTGGAAAGCATCCTCACCGCACTGGACTACCTGCCCGACCGCCTGACCACGGTCAGCGACCGGATCGAGGAGCGGCAGCGGGAAAAGGAGATCATCAAGCACCGTTTGGAACATCTGGCCGAACGCTGTCCCGAGATGGCCACCGTGGTGCAGCGAGTTGTGGAACGCTTCAACGGCCAGCCCGGGGAACCGTCCAGTTTCGATCGCCTGGAGGAATTGCTGGACGCTCAGGTCTACCGGCTCGCGCATTGGAAGGCGGCGTCGGATGAGATCAACTACCGGCGTTTCTTTGATATTAATGAACTGGCGGCGCTCTCCACCGAACTGCCCCCCGTTTTTGAAGCCACCCACCAGTTGGTCTTCCAATTGCTGGCCGAAGGCCGGATTTCCGGCTTGCGCGTCGATCATATCGATGGCCTCTTCGATCCGCTGGAATACCTTTGGCGGCTGCAGGGCGGGTACCTCCGCGCTTTGGCACGCCGCGCTTACCAACGCTTGCTCGACCAGCAATCGGCAGCCCCCAACAACCCGCCGGGCCCGGCTGAGGACGCCGCCTCCGAGTTGCCCAGCTGGGAACAGCTCGAACCGGAACTGGTGCCGCGTCTATCGGAATGGACCCACGATTATGCTCTGGAAGCGGTCGACGCCTCGCCGGGCGCCGCCCCGGCAGCTCGCCCGGAACGACCGGCGCCCCCCGCACACCCGGGAGTCAAAAGAATCCCCCTGTACGTGGTCGTCGAGAAGATCCTGGGACCGGATGAACCGCTGCCCACCGAATGGCCCGTGGCCGGGACCACCGGCTACGACTTCCTCAACCCGGTCACCGGCCTGTTCGTCGATCCCCGCGGCTGGAAGGAGTTGGGCAAGCTCTACCAGCGATTCACCCAGGAGAAAGCCGATTTCAATCAGGTCGTCGGCGAAACCAAACGCTTGATCCTCCGCGTCGCCATGGCCAGCGATCTGCAGCTGCTGGCCCGCCGCCTGAATCGAATTTCCGAACAACAGCGCTTCTCCCGCGACTTTACCCTCAATTCGCTCCGCCACGCCCTCCGCGAAATCCTCTCCCTGTTCCCCGTCTACCGGACCTACGCCCATGCCCAAGGCGTCACCGAGCGCGACCGCCGGATCATCCGCCACGCTGTCAATCTGGCCAAGCGCACCAACCCGGCCATGGATGCCGCCGTGTTCGACTTCGTGGCCGGCGTCCTGCTGTTCGAACTGCCAGCAACCCTGGACGAAGCCATCGAATTCCGGCGGGAACAGTTCGTGGGCCGGTTCCAGCAGGTGACCAGCCCGGTCACTGCCAAAGGCATCGAAGATACGGCCTTCTACCGCTACTATCGCTTGACCTCCCGCAACGAAGTCGGCGGGGACCCGGCCCACCCCCCCACCACACTGAACGAATTCCACGAACAGAATCTGGCACGCCACACCCACTGGCCGCACGCCCTGCTCTGCACCTCGACCCACGACAACAAACGCAGCGAAGACGTCCGGGCTCGTATCCATGTGCTCTCCGAAATCCCCCGCACCTGGCGCGATGCCGTCAATCGCTGGACGCGACTCAACCGCCGTTTCCACCGCACGGTCGACGGCCAAATCGCGCCCAGCCGGAACGACGAGTACCTGTTCTACCAGACCCTGGTCGGGATCTGGCCGATAGAACCGCCCGGCGAGCAGGCCCATCAGACACTGGTCGAACGGCTGCTCGGCTACCTGGAGAAAGCCACTCACGAGGCCAAGCGGCATACCAGTTGGATCTCGCCGGATCCGGAATATGACGAAGCCGTCCGGCAGTTCGTCCTGCAGGTGCTGTCCCCCCAACGCAAGAACCCGTTCCTGGCCAGTTTCCAAGCCTTTCACCAGCACGTCCTGCCCTGGGGCCTGTACACCGCCCTCTCCCAGTGCTTCCTGAAACTGGTCTCCCCCGGCGTGCCCGATATCTACCAGGGCCAGGAACTGTGGGATTTCAGTCTGGTCGATCCCGACAATCGCCGCCCGGTCGATTACGCCCTCCGCCGCCAGTTGCTGGACGAACTGCACGCCGCGGTGGCCTCCGGAAACGCCGCCCTGCAGCAATTGGCCCGGCAATTGAGCCGCCAACCGCAGGACCCGCGGCTCAAACTGCTGGTCACCTGGCAGACCCTCCAGTTCCGCCGCCGCCACCCCGAGCTGTTCTCCGGCCAATACGTCCCGTTGCACGCCGTCGGCGCGCAGGCCTCCCACGTCTGCGCCTGGCTCTGGCGACCCCGGACGGCAACCGCCCCTACCGCCATCTGCATCGCCCCCCGCCTGCTGGCCGGCCTGACGCCCCGCTCCGAAAACGCCGACACCCTCCCGGTCCCCACCGGCCCCGACGTCTGGTCCGATACCCACCTGAACCTGGACCAACCTCTCACCAGCCCCCTGAAGAATCACTTCACCGGCCAGCCATGCCCCCTGCAAGGTACCCAACTCCACCTCGCCGACGCCCTCGCCGATTTCCCCCTCGCCCTCCTCTCCACCGAACCGGATCGTCATTAGGCCTTGGCATCGGCGAGGAAATGGCTGTCGATATTCGACCTCCCTCTGCGATTCCGCGTTGGGAGGTTCCGAAGGGTTGCAATCTCACCGGGGGAGGGTTAAAACTCCGTTCCGTTCCGTGGAACGCTGCCGAACCGCCGAGTCCACGGTCATGTGCAATCGAGACAGGTCGGTGCCGCGTCTTGATTGGTCCCGGTGTGGTTCGAAAGACGGGGACCGGGTCCCAGCGCGGCCGAGCGGAGCCGAGGAGACTTGCGCCCATGCGTACACGAATTGTGATGCTGCCCTTACTCGTCTTGTTTTTCGGTCTGCCGGCGGTGGCGGCCGAATTTTTTGTCGCGCCGGACGGCGATGACGCGCATTCCGGGTCCCGCGAGGCGCCTTTTCAAACTCTCGAACGGGCGCGGGATGCCGTGCGGGAGCACCGGGAGGCCCATGGATTGGGCGAGGCGGGGATGGCCGTCATCTTGCGCGAAGGCCGTTATTTCCGGAACGCGACCTTCGCGCTGGGCGCGGCGGATTCGGGCGAGCCCGGCAGGCCCGTGGTGTACAAGGCGGCGGAAGGCGAGGCGGTGTATTTGGACGGGGGCCGTGTCCTCGATCCGGGTGCCTTCGAAACCGTGACGGATGCGGCGGTCCTCGGGCGACTGCTGGAATCCGTGCGCGGGAGGGTGCTGCAAGCCGATTTGGGGGCCGCGGGGATCGAGGAGTATGGCGATTTCGGTCCGCGCGGATGGGGCCGCGCGAACATCCCGGCGCCTACGGAACTCTTCATCGACGGCATTCCGCAGACGGTGGCCCGCTGGCCGAACCGCGATCATATTCCGCTCGGAAACGTGATCGCGGGCGGCCGGGACGAAGCGGACCAGCCGGGGGTCTTCGAGTACAACACCGACCGGGCCGAGCGCTGGACCGAGGCGGAGGATCTCTTTGTTTCCGGCTTGTTCGGCGTGACCTGGGCGCACGATACGGTGGGGATTGCCGAAATCGATCTGGAAGCGGGCACGTTTACGACGGAGCATCCGCATTCGTATGGATTTCGTCAACCCGGTTTTCCGGGCCGTTTCACGACCCAGTATTATGCGGTGAATTTGCTCGAGGAAATCGAGGAGCCCGGAGAATACTACATCGACCGTGCCGCGGGCATGCTGTACTTTCTGCCCGCCCACCCCCTCGAGCATTCCCTGATCCAGGTCTCCCAATTGGGCACACCCTTCGTGCGAATCGAGAACGCCTCGCACGTTCACTTCCAGGGTTTGACCTTGGAGAACGGCCGTGACATGGGCATCGTCGTTTCCGGCGGCGCCGGCAACCGGATCATCGGCTGCACCGTGCGCGCTCTGGGGAGAAGAGCCATCGCGATTCAGGGCGGCCAAGACCATGGCGTGATAGGCTGCGACATCTATCACGTGGGCCAGGGCGGCGTGACCTTGCGAGGCGGCGACCGCGCCCGACTCACCCCGGCGGACCATTTCGTACGCAACTGCGACATCCACCGCTACAACCGCTGGATCCAGCATTACAATCCCGCGGTCAGCGTGAGCGGCGTGGGCCACCGCGTGGAGCATACCCATATGCATCATGCTCAGCATCAGGCGATCACGTTCGGCGGCAACGAACACGAATTCGCGTTCAACGAGATCCACCACGTCCTGAAGAACATCTCGGATATGGGCTCGATCTATGTGGGCCGCAACCCCACGTTCGCCGGCAACGTCATCCGCCACAACTTCTTCCATCACCTTTTCCTCCAACACGAAGGCGGGCCGGGCGTGCAGGCGATCTTCCTGGACGACGACACCATCTACGTGGCCCGGATCTTCGGCAATGTCTTCTACAGGACGGGTTCGACGGGCGTCATCAAGTTTCATGGCGGCGGCGGGGCGTCCGTCGCCAATAACGTGGCCATCCAAAGTCCCCGGCTTGTCCAGGACGGACCGGGAGACGTCGAGGGCATTCAACGGGCCGTCCGGAAAATGCACACCGACCAGCCGCATGGTCACGGATTTCCCGAGAAGGTTGCGGAAATGAACATCGGCCAGGACCCCTACCGCAGCCGCTATCCCTACCTCTATGACACCTATGCCGAAGGCTACAATCAGGGCACCCCGCGGTGGAACAACCTGGAGGTCGACGAGGATCTCCGCGACTTCGTGGACCCGGACCAACTGAACTTCGCCCTGCGTGACGATTCCCCCGTGCGGGATTGGGTGGCGGAGGACGTCCACGACCGTGTGTATGGAGCGGAGGGCGAAGACATTCCATTCGAACCGATTCCTTTCGAGAAGATCGGTTTGCAAACCGACGAAGCTCGGACCGAATTGGGGCCCTTGCCGTTCCGCAAGCTCGGTCCGGAAGCCGGAGCCGGCGATGTGAATCCCGGGGAAACCCAATTCTGGTGGACGCCCTCGTACAACGCCGACCGCTACCGCGTGCGTATTTCCCGGGATGCGGCCATGCAGGACGTGATTGTTGAGATCGAGACCCGGCGCACCCACATCCTCACGCGCGATCTGGACGCGGGCGAGCAGTATTTCTGGCAGGTGGAGGCCATCATCGACCAATCCCGCTCGAACCGCGGCGCCCGCCCCGCGGAAGAAGCCCCCTGGTCATTCGCCACCAGTGGCGAACGTGACGGATCACCTCCGTGAATCGGTAGACGCTTCGCTGGGTTCGCCGCCTCCCGTCCTGAATTGTGATTTGCGGGAGGCGACATGGCGGCCTTCGCGAGCCGGACCGCCTGCCAACTGCCGTTCCGGACCGCCAGCCCAACCAAGCGAACGCGAAGCGAGTTCATTCCAGGGTCAAGCCGGCTTCGGCCAGATCGGCCAGCAGGCGGGGGGCCGAGCGGTAGTATTGAGAGAAGCCTTTGCCATAACTGGAGCCGCCGGCCCCGCGCGAAAGGCCTTCGGTCAACGGGTCCAGAAAACGTGGGTCGCCTGTCCATAAATAGACGCGGGCCATGGCTTCCGCGTACATGGGGATCAGACCCGGACGATAACGCATCTCCGGACAACTGGTGTAACGGAAACCATGGACTTCCGAGCAGTAGAATTCGTCGACCAGATAACGGGTCCCCAAAATGATGGCATCCCGGACGTCCGGGTCCTGCGTCACATCGTGGTAGTAGATCATGCCGGCCAACAGAATGCTCACCATGAAGCCGGCGTTGCCACGATGCCGCGGCTCGCAATGACAATGCCCGGGCACCATCATGCGGGTCCAACCGCCCACCTGATGCGTTCGGCCCGGTTGCTGTTGATAGGCGGGTAACTCGCGCGGTTCCGTGTCCTGGGTCTCCAGCACGCGGTCGATGACGATCCGGGCGGCGTTCAAGTAATAGGGGTCGTTGGTGGCCCCCAGGGCCGAGGCCAGCATGATCAGATGCCAACCGGGCACGCGGGCACTGGTCCAGTCGTAGGGCCGGGCGAGTTCGCGATGGGTGAAGTAATCGGCGACGGCCAGTCCGGTTTCGAGCGAGCGGCGGTCGCCGGTCAGGAAATAGTGCTCGAAATGGCCCTCGGTCCAGGCATGACCGATGCTGCCGCCCGCCCGGGGAATGCCCAGCGTGTCGGGTACGGCTTCGTCATAATAGCCGCCGACATGGCCCATCTGATGCACATAGACCAGTCCCACGTCCCGACCGTGCTCGCACCAGTGGACCGTATCGATGTCCCGGTGGTGCAGCTGCGCCGCCTCGCCCAAATAGAACGCTTCGGGATTGCCGGAGCGGATGTATTCCAGAAAGAACGCGTGCTGCGTGTCGTATTCGACGTTCCCCCAGTTGACTCGGCGTTCGCCGTACCAATCGCCGTAGTTCATCAATCCGTAATCGCGTTGGCGCTCGCGCCGGGCGAGATAGCCTTGCAGATTGCGCTCGACAGCCTGTTCGTAGGCGGGGAAGCGTTCCGGATCGCGGGGGGCGACGCGGTAAAAGGCCAGGCTGTCGCAATACCAATGGGGATCGGCGGTCAGCAGCAACGGTCGCTGGAACAACTCGGCCCGCTCCGCCGCTCGGTCTCCGAAATCGACCAGCAGGTCATGCGTTTTGGCCATTCCCCGCTTGAACGTATAGGCGCCGTCGCGCAGGTAGTAGTACAGCTGGTGTCCCTCTTCTTCGAACGGAAAGGCATCGTAGCGTCCGGCTTCGAATTCGGGGCACAGATCGACGCGCACGCCGTCCGGTGTGATGGCGAACCCTTTGGGATAATTCTGCCAGAAGTCGCGGACGGAGATGGCGGAACCGCCGTGTTCGGCGACCAACCCGCCGCGGATCCGGCCGGCAACCGGTTCGTCT
>SLEY01000104.1 GCA_007124535.1 Planctomycetaceae bacterium | reverse complement strand
TTCTTACACCCGAAACGTGGGTCCGCGATCCCCGCGTTGGGGTTGTTTCATGGAAACCAAGCCGGTGTACGGCTTGGCTGCCGAGGGCACATGACTCCAACGGCAGCTTGAGCCTGGTTGCCAACTTCTGCTGGCGAGCCGACGTACCGCGAGCGTGTTGGGACCACTACGGAAAGCCCCTAGATTGCCCATAGTGTATATCTTGCATGTTACACACTTCTTTGTAGGGGTATTTGATACGCTGCTCGACCCTGTGGCTGATAAAATTTTCCGATTGCGGGGAAAAACCGAAGTTTGCCGGTTGGGTCGTCGATATCAAATGTGCCGATTGCTCTGCGCGGGATAGTCGCTTGACAATTGCCCGTCGATGGCGGCAACGGTTAAGGGGGGGCCCTTAACGCCTGGAGTCCGGTGCGCCGGAAGCGGGCCGATTTTCGCTTGGAGAAACTATGATCCCCCTCGACCTACCCAGTCGATGGGCACAGCCACGCACACTTCCAAGGAACGAGCCAATCGATGAGTCGGCAACTCCATAAGCAACTGGCCTTGCTGCTGATCGGGATCACCGTCTTGACGGGCTGTCATCCCACACGCCCCTTCTATTTTCACGATGACGGGGATCTGTCGCATTATCTGGACAAGGCGACCAGCATCGAATACCCCGACGTGTGTACGACCAGCTTGGCCGAAACGACCGAATCGCGCGCGCCGCTGACCCTGACCGACCCCGAATTCGATGAAATGTGGGATCTGACGTTGGAAGAATGTGTCTCGATCGCTCTGCAGAACAGCAAGGTGGTTCGTACTTTGGGGGGTCTAACACCGATTGGTTTCGCGGATTCGCTCGCCGGACGCACGGCCGGGGCTCCGACCGTTTACGACCCGGCGATCATGGAAACCAGCCCCAGCGGCACGGCGACCGCGGGTCCGTTGGTCCAGCGGGTGACCGCAGGTCAGGCGGGGGGCGTCGAATCGGCCCTGGCGGACTTCGACGCCCAAGTGCGGATCACGGGGAGCCAGCCGGGGGGCGCGATTCTGAATCGTAGCGACCGCACGTTGAATCGGCTGATCCCGGGTGCGGAAGAGGCCTTTCCCAGTGTTTCCAATCGTTATGACGGGGGATTGCGGACGGATTTGACGAAGAAGACGGCCACCGGGGCCCGGTTCAGTGTGGCGAATGTGACGGACTACGGCCGCTGGGCCGGCGAGGGGTTGGGCGGTCAGGCGACTCGCAGTTCCTGGACCACGGCCCTGGAGGTCCGCTGGGATCAGCCGCTGTTGCGGGGACGCGGGACGATGATCAATCGGATCCCGATCGTCTTGGCACGGATCAATACGGACATCAGCTTGTCAGTCTTCGAATCGTCGGTCCGGAATATGGTCCTGGATGTCGAGCGGACCTATTGGGATCTGCATTTGGCCTACCGCAGTCTGGAGACGGCCAAGATCGGTCGCGACAGCGCTCATGTCTTGTGGAAGCAGGTGTACGAGAAGCGGCTGGAGGGGGTGGCGCCGAAGCAGGAAGAGGCGCAGGCGCGGGAGCAGTATTTCAGTTTCCGGGCGTCGGTGGAACAGAGCTTGCGGGATCTGTACGATCAGGAAGCTCGGCTGCGCTGGTTGATGGGCTTGGCGGCCGCCGATGGCCGGTTCATTCGTCCGATCGACGAGCCGACGATGGCGCGGGTCGATTTCTGCTGGAATTCGATCCGTACGGAAACGCTGGTTCGCAGCCCGGAACTCCGCCAGAAGAAATGGCAGATCAAACAACGGGAATTGGAGCTGATCAGCGCCAAGAACCAATTGCTGCCGCAGTTGGATGTGGGGGTGCTGTACCGCTGGGTCGGCACCGGTGATGATTTGTTCGGTTCGCATGACCCGGAGACCCCCGGCGTCTTGGCAGGCACGTCGGCCGTGCGTCAATTGGCCGATGGCGATCATCAGGAAGCTGGTTTCTTCTTCAATTTCGCGATGCCGGTCGGCTTTCGCAGTGCTCTGGCGGGTGTGCGGAATGCCCAATTGCAGTTGGTCCGGGAGAAGGCTCAGTTGGAAGACACCGAGTTGAACGAGATCCACCTGCTGAATCAGGTGGTGCGGCATCTGGATGCCAATTACATTTTGGCGGAAACGCATTTCAACCGCTGGGCGGCGGCGGAGGTCGAGGTGGAAGCGGCGGAGGCTCAGTTCCAGTTCGGCCGGGTGACGTTGGATTTGGTGCTGGAGGCCCAACGGCGGCGGGCCCAGGCGCATGTGGACTACTACATCGCCCTGATCGAGTACAACAAGTCGCTCGCGGACATCCATTACCGCAAAGGTTCGTTACTGGAATACAACGGGATCCAGTTGGCCGAAGGCCCCTGGCCGACCAAGGCCTACTGGGATGCGGAAAGCCGGGCCCGCGAGCGGGACGCCAGCTACTATCTGGACTACGGCTTCACACGTCCGGGGGTGGTCAGTCGTGGTCCGGTGGCCGCTCCGGTGGCCGCCGCGCCGGTCGAGGGTCCGGTCGACACGTACCTGAACGACATGACGATTCAGCGGCCGCAGCGGTTGGAGGAAGTGCCGGTGCCGGGGCCGGCTCCGGCCGAGCCATCTCGCGAGCCCGAGGAACTGCCGCCGCTGGAGTCGCTGGGGCCGGTGACTCAGTTGCGGGGCGCCGCTCCGACTCAGCCATCCGGCGTGGTGCGGGCGGCTGCCGAAGTTGAAAACCCGCTGCGCAGCGGTGCGGCGAACTTCGAAAGCCCCCTGCATGCCCGTCCGGTCGGCACCGGGGTGATCCCCGCCGGGCACCAACAAGACGCGGACGATTGATTCCGCCCCCCTCATTGAAGAGCCCATCCGAAAAGGGAATGGGATCAAATTAATTGGCCTTGACAAGCACAAACCGAATACCCCGGTCGGCCCCCTTTTTCGGCGCTCGACTGACAAAACCGATGGGTGTAGAATACCGACGAGTCCAACAAGGTATTCGAGGTGACCGATGACCAGTCTGGCGACTAAGGGATTGCCGCTTCACGCCGATGCCCCCCCACTCCGGGTAGATGACGGGGGTGTCGTCCGCGTGGGCGACACTCGCATCAGCCT
>SLEY01000315.1 GCA_007124535.1 Planctomycetaceae bacterium | reverse complement strand
CTAGTAGTCATATTCTTCGTCTTCGCCACTTCCTGCCCAGGCGTCCGACTGATCGCGGAAAGCCGCCTCGAACAAACCGCCTACCGTGTCGGCCCGAAACCACTTGGAATCGTTCTTGCGAACCGGAGTCGTGGGCGTTACCTGCCCATCCCGAACCAATTCGAGCAAGTCCTGAGGCGACATGGGCCCCCGCACCTTGCCTCGCAGATCACAATACCATTCGCTCGCCATGACTACTCCCTTCCAAAACGCTTGGGACAACGTGACAGTCTATTCACAGGCCGGGGTGGATGGGTAGGGGGGGCTTCCGTATCTGAGGGGAAAAATCCTTCGAACCCGGCCGCTGGACGTGACGCCGTGTGCCGTAGCGACTGGTGGCGCCCCGCAATCGACGCTTCGAATTCAAGTTCATTCGGCTCGCAGGGCGTCGATGGGTTCCAGGGCGGCGGCGCGGGTGGCGGGGTAGATGCCGAACAGGAGGCCCAGCAGGACGGAGAAGAAAAAGGCGAGCGCGGCGGTGGGCCAGGAGATCAGGGCCGGCCAGTAGTCCAGGGCCGAGACGGTTTCCGCGCCGCCCAACCCGAGGGCCACGCCGATCAAACCGCCTCCGCCGGCCAGCATTGCGGATTCGAACAGGAATTGGTTGCGGATATCCCGCCGCCGGGCGCCCAGCGCCCGCCGCAAACCGATCTCCGGCGTCCGCTCGCGCACCGAGATCAACATGACGGCCAGGATGCCCACCCCGCCCACCAGCAGGGAGATCGCCGCGACACTGCCGATCAACAAAGTCATCGCGCGGGCCGTTTCCCTTTCGGTGGCCAGTAACGTGGCCTGGTTCTGGATCGTGAAATCGTCGGGCTGGTCGCCCAGCCGGTGGCGCTGGCGGAGCAGTTCGCGAATCTCCTCTTCTGCCCGATCCAGCTGATCCGCCGCTCGGGCCTGGACAAAAATGGTTTGAATGTGGTTGACGTTCATCACTCGACGCATGGCGGTTTCCAGGGGGATAATCACCAAGTCGTCCTGATCCAATCCATTGGGGTCCACGCCTTTTGGGGACGTTATTCCGATAACTTCGAAGGGGACGCGGCCGATGCGGAAGGTCTGTCCGATCGGATCGGCGTCCCGGAACAGGTTCTTCGCGGCGGTAGGTCCCAACACGGCAACTCGCCGCCGCCCGCGAGCTTCATCGGCATCGAAGGCTCTTCCGGCGGCCAGCGAGAGTTTGCGGATAGCGAAGCCTTCCGGGTCCAGGCCCAGCACGGTCGTGTGGGCATTTTCCGCTTCCCAGCGGAGCGCCAGGTTGCGGTCGATGGCCGCGGCGACCCGGGCCACCGCCGGACATGCCTCGGCGATCGCTGCCGCATCCTCGACCACCAGCGTAGTGACCGTGTCCATCTGCCGCTGGCGGCCGGCGATGATCCGGGTCTGGCCGGCACTGACGGTCAACAGATTCGTACCCATCTGCCGGATGCGGTCCAGGATCTGCTCCTCCGCACCGCGGCCGGCCGCGACCATCAGGATCACGGTGGCGACGCCGACCACGATCCCCAAGACACTCAACAGGGTCCTCAGTTTGTGGGCGGCGAGGATTTCCAGAGATAGGGTCAGGCTTTGAGCATAGTTCATCGCAACGCTTCGACCGGAGGCAGGCGGGCTGCCCGCCGAGCCGGTTGGACACCGAAAAAAGCGCCGACCAGGAACGCGAAAGCGATCCCCACGGCAAAGGGCTCCCAGGACAGGATCACCGGCAGCGGCGTCAGATGCTGGACCGCCAGCGAAACGCCGGCTCCCAGGGCGCTGCCCACGACCATCCCCAAGAAGGTGACGCTGAGCGATTCGGTCAGGAACTGGGTGAAGATATCCCCCCGAGTGGCCCCGACCGCTCGCCGCAAGCCGATTTCGGCCGTCCGTTCGGCGACGGAGATCAGCAGGATGTTCATCAGCACCACACCGCCGACGAACAGACTGAGCCCGGCCAGGACCATCAGCAGGATCGAAAGGGTCCTTGACGTTCCGCGGACGACTTCGGCGACCGCCAGCGGCGAGTTGATGCGAAAGTCATCTTCGGCGGGCGGGGTGATCCTGTGCCGCCGCCGCATCAGACCGGTGATCGCCTCGGCCTGCTCCGGCATCCGCCGGGCGTCCGTGGTGATCATACGGACCGCGCCGATGTGTTCGACGTTCAATACCCGGCGCATGGCCGTGGTGATCGGCAGGAGGATGCGGTTATCAAAGTCGCCGCCGCCGGTGCCAGCGGTACCCCGCCGCTCCAACACTCCCGTGACGGTCACACGGACCTTGTTTACATACAACGACTCGCCGATCGGGTCCTCGTCGCCGAACAGGTCGCGCTTGACGGAACTGCCGATCACGCACACCCGGGCCATGGTCGCCACGTCCTCGTGCGTAATCTCCTCTCCCTCAGCTACGTACCAATCCCAAGCGGCATGCCATTCGGGCTCGACCCCCCACAGTGTTGCCCGCGTTTGGGCCGAACCGCGGGTCAAGGGCGTTCGAGTCGCCCAAGCCTGGGGCGTCACGATTTCCAAACCGGAGATCTTGTCGCGAATCGCTTCCATGTCGGCCAGCGTCAACGTGGTGACTTGGGCATCCGGCGGGCCCGTGGCCCGGCCGCCGCCGGCGACCAGCATCATCGCCCGCGGCCCGAAGTTCTCCACCCGCCGCATGACCTGACGCTCCGTGCCTTTGCCGATCGTCATGATCACGGTCAGGGCGGCGATCCCCACGATCGTGCCCGCCATCATGAAAAACGTCCGCAGCTTGTTCGCCCGCAGGGATCCCCAACCTTCGCTCGCCACGTGAAAACGTCTCATTCGTAAACCTCCTCCCCCACCGTCAGGTTAGTCAATTCCTGTTCCGCGTCCCGCGGCTGATCGACCCGCCGATCCTCTGCGATCTGGCCGTCGTCCAATAGGATCACCCGCTCGGCATGCTCGGCCACCTCGCGATCATGCGTGACCAGGATCACCGTCCGGCCGCCGGCAGACAGTTGCTGAAAAATGGCCATCACCTCCGCACCACTGCGGCGGTCCAGGTTGCCCGTCGGTTCGTCCGCCAGCAGGACGGCCGGGTTGGTGATCAAGGCCCGGGCGATCGCCACCCGCTGCTGCTGGCCGCCGGAAAGCTGGTTGGGCCGGTAGTCGATCCGGTCGTGCAGTCCGACCATCTCCAGAGCCGCCTCGGCCATCTCCTCGGCGTTCTCCGGATAGTCCTCGGCGTAGATCAAGGGCAGCAGCACGTTCTTGCGGGCCGTGGTCCGCTGCAGCAGATGGAACTGCTGGAAGACAAAACCGATCTTTCGGTTGCGCAGCTGCGAGAGTGCCTCGTCGTCCAGATTCACCATGTCCGTGCCATCCAAGCGGTAATGGCCCGCCGTCGGGATGTCCAGGCAGCCGAGGATGTTCATCAGAGTGGATTTCCCCGTCCCCGATGCCCCCATAATGGCCACATACTCGCCGGCTTCGATCTCGAACGAGATCCCCTGGAGGACCCGCGTGACGACTTCGCCGCTGACATACGTCTTTTCAATTCCTTCCAATTCGATCATGCCGTACCTCGTTGTTCTTCAGGACTCGGTTCCCATCGGGGGTTCCAACAAGACGGTCTGCCCCTCGTCCAAACCGCGGAGCACTTCGATCCAAGGGCCATCCGACCAGCCGGTCACGATTTCCTGCGGTGCGGGTTCGCCGTTCTGCTGGACCCAGACCACGTTCCGCCCCCGCTGGCGGCGCACGGCCCGGGCCGGGACGGCCAGCACGTCCGTGCGGGCTTCCAGCAGCACGGTGACGCTGGCCGTCATCTCCGGACGCAGTTCACCCTGGTGATCTTCCACCAGTTGGACCACCACGTCGTAGTTGACCACGTTATCCTGGATTACCGCCTTGGGATGAATGGCGGCCACCTGCCCCGAGAACTCGCGGTCCGGGAACGTGTCGACGGTGAACCGGACTTCCTGACCCAACTGGATCCGGCCAATGTCCACCTCGTCCACAAAGGCATGGACCTGCAGGCGGTCCAGGTCGATGATCGTGACGAACGTCGGGGCGTTCAGACCCGCGGCCACCGTCTCCCCGGCCTGCGTCGAGACCGAGGCGATCACCCCGTCGATGGGCGCCTTGATCGTCGCGTAGGACAACTGGACGCGGGCGTTGGCCAAAGCCGATTCGGTACGCCGCACTTCGGCCGCAGCCTGCCGCAACTCTTCCTCATAGCGAGCCGCAGCCAACTCCAACGCTTTCTCGGCCGAAGCCATCTGAGCCCGGGCGATCGCCAAACGCTCCTGCGCCTGCTCGTAAGCCTGTTGCGAACTGGCGTGCGAGGTCTGCAACGTCTGCTCGCGGGAAAATTCCTGCTCGGCATAGTCCAGACTGGCTTGCCAACGGTCCCGATCCAATTGGGCCTGGTCGATCTCCTTGGGCCATAGATTCTCGGCCGCCCCCAGTTTGGCCTGAGCCATCTCCAGTTCGGCCTCGCGCTGAGCGACCAGCGTTTCCAAATCCTCCTGTTCCAGTTCGGCAATCACTTGGCCCTGCTCCACCCGGTCGCCAATATTGGCCCGCAGGTTCGCGACCCGTCCCGAAATGCGGGCGCCCACTCGCACCTCGGCGCCCACTTGGGGCCGGACGGCTCCCGTTGCCAAAACGGTGGACGAGAAATCTTGCCGCTGGACCGTTGCCGTGGTGATCGGCCCCTCGCCCGGCGGGCGACTCCGCGCGTAAAGCCACCAACCCACGCCGACGGCCAGAACCGCCAAGATCAGAAATCCAATCCGCCGCCGCCGCCTCTTCCGCTGGCGTTTGCGAGGCGCCCGGGCGGGCGGAATGGATCGGGCCGGCCCTCGCCGCCGCTCCGCCGCCCGCGCCCCGGACGTGCTCTCTCCGACACGCGACCGAATATCGCCCGTGTCCCCTTCCTCAGTACCAACTCTCCCACGATTTTCGCTCATCACGCGGCTCGTCTGTTCCGGTTCGTCCCGTTCCACGGCCCTGGCGGCCGAATCCGCCCGGCCGACCTGAGCATAACCCCGAGCATTGCGGCGGGGGAAGGTGGATTCCGGCATCAGGCTGACTCCCAAGCTTAATACGAATTCCGCAGGACCGTGCAGCTCTTGCACACCGCCTTGCGATCCAGTCGGCACCGTTTTGCAGGGTCGGTGGCGAGTTCGCGTCAGCTGATACGCAGGGCAATTCGCGTGCCAAACCGTTTCGACACAAGCCGATTCGGCCGTCCGGCCCGCCATGCGCCGATACGGGCTACCGATGACTGCCCGAAAGCCGAGGGTCGGCCAGATCCAGCCGGTACATCACCTGGTTATAGTCGTAACGCGGCGTCGCCTGCGGATTCCCCGAAAACGTGTGGGTATAGGTTCCCTCGAAGAACAAGAAACGCCCGCCCTCCGCCGCAAAATACGGATGCTGCTTGGGATTGTAGAAACTGTAATCCTCATGCGTCACCACCTTGGTCGCCTTGCGCCACGGCCCCTCCGGCGCCGCCGCCTCGGCATACCAGACCTCGCCGAGAAAGGAACTGCCCCCCTGTTCCGTGGTGATCAACACCCAACCCTCGCGATAATCGTTCCAAGTGACCGAGCCGCGATGTGCGACCACCGAATCGCCCTGCTCGGCATCCACCAATTGCAGCCACACCTCGTCCGCGGCCAACTGTCCCTGCTGCCGCAATTGCTGTTGCAGCGACCAGCAGATGGCGGCCGTATCGCGTTTCCAACCCCACACCACGTGCCCCGCCTCGTCCCGCTCGACCTGCGGCGATTCCTCCCCGCCGCTGCCGGGGGCCAGACAGGTGAATCCTTCATAACGTGCCAGATCGAGTACGGCTTCGGCCGTGGCCGGCACGCGCATCACCGGGTAGGGATCGCCAAAGTAGAAATACTCGACCCCATCGACCTGGTGGCGGAACGGGTGTCCGTGCAGGTACAACGGCACGTCTTCGTCCACCAGTTTGCGCAGGACGAATTCCTCGCGTTGATCGTCGAATTCGGCGATTCCCCGCTGGTAAACCTCCAGACCCTCCACTTTCTCGAAGCCGGTAAACAGACGCTCGCCCTCCTCTTCTTCGACGACAACCAATCCCCAAATCCAAGTCGGCCCTTCGCCCGGCATGCGAGCCATCGGTTTGGCGAAGCCCTCGGAATCCGCGAAATACTCCAGATCGACACCGACCGCCGGATCCAGTCCGCCGCGCGAGGGCAGCGACGAGGTCGCGCCGCTGGCGTGAAAATTCCCCAGCGGATAGCTGGCCCGATGCGTGTCCCCCCAGAACCAGTAGAGTTTGCCGCGATATTCGGCGGTCACCACGCTGTCCGCTCCCATGACTTGAGCGTTCAACAGCGGTTGGCGGATCGGCGCGGGTTTTCCCAGAGCGACCGTGTCCGCGTAGATTCCCGCGCCCGTCACACGGTACTGGCGTTCCGCGATGTTCTTCCGCCGGATCCGGACCGTCGCCTCCTCGCCCGATCGCACGTCCAATCGCACGCCCCGGTAGCCGAAACCGTCGGCCGGGTATTCGTAACCATGACTCCGGACGTGAAAATAGACCCGCTGGTCCTGCAATTCGGGGGCGGTGATTGCAATCCGCCCGGCCGAATCCGTGACGAACCGCTGCTGGTGGACCGTTTCCAATTCGACCAGAGGTACCCCCTGACCCGTCTGTTCGTCCACCACCCGAATCTCAAACGCCGGCTCGTTCGCCATCATGACTCGAGTCACCAGCAGCAGGGCCACAAGCCCCACGGGGAAGCCTGGAAATCGCATGGCCGTTTTCCTTTCCTCTTTCCGGTCGAATCATAAACCAGCAAGGGACCTCCAAACCGGGAACCTGCCGATGGTCCGCCACCCGGAATCCGGCTCGCTGGTAGAAGATCACGTTCTCTTGGCTGGAGGTTTCCAAGCAGCATCCGGCTCCCGCTTGATCCAGCCGAGCGAGCATGGCATCGAGCAGGCGGCTGCCGTAACCCTTTCTCTGTTGGCACGGATCGACCCCCAGCATTTGAAGATACCAGTTCTTTTCATCGGCGTGGGCTCGCGACATCGCCTGCACCGTTTGAACATACCGCGAGGACAAGCGGAAGAAGCGGGGGCCCTCCAACAACTGCAAAGCCAAGAAGCCGGAGCGGGCCAGCCGCAGCAAGCCGGGCAGCGACCGTTGCGGAGGCATCCATACCGCCAGAGCTTCCAGATTGGCCGACCACGCTTGCACTTCACCATACCGCAACCCATCGCGGAGGACACAGCGGTTCAGCCGAACGATTCCGCGAATCCGCCGGCGGGGGTCCGGCCAAAGCGCAACATGAACCGGCTCGGAAGCAAAAGCTCGGGACAGCATGTCAGCAGCCGGTTGGAGCTGGTCAGGCGATAGCGGAACGGGCATCAACGCGGCTCCAGAACCCGGTTCATTGGGGGGGACCACTAGGCCGAGGTGTCTTCCACCTCCGGAGTGAAGTCGCCGATCACCCGGCCGCGTACTACGGTGAATGACAAGTTCTGTTCGTCCAGACTGACGTCCGGCAGCAGCACCTCGTCCAGATACTGCAGCAAGTCCGGAATCATCTCGTCCGTAATCCCCCCGTCATCGAACACGAACACCGTTCCCGCCACCCGGCCGTCTCGAGCGTAATGCAAGTCCACGGCGGCGGCATCCTGACCTTGGGCCGTTTGCAGGACGAACCGCTCGGACGAGACCGTCCGCAGCAACCGAATCAAGTTGAAATCCATGAACCAATCCTCCCGAGGAAGAGTACGAAACATCCGAGGGCCATGCCGCAGGACACCGTGATCAGGGCGAACAGGATCAGGCAGCCGGAACTCGCATTCCCGCCGCTCTTATAATACCGCATCCCCGTGCCCGGCACGCTGACGGACGAGTAGCGGCGACCGCGCGAATTGATGCCCGAACGGAAACCGCGACGCCCCACGGAAAAACCCACACCGGATTTGCTCAGATTCACGCGGAATGGTCCGACCGATTTCGACCTGCGATAGTACCAGCCCATGGCGTGTCCTTCCCGTTGCCAAGCGATCGCACAAAACAACCCGTGAATTCTATCGAGTAGGATTCAGGAAAAGAATCCGGCGCACCTAAGTTGACTTACTGCTCCTCTGCCATCCAGGTCTCGTCCACCAGCCGAGCGATGTTTTCCCGTTCGATGGCCTCCATGCGGCGCCGCTTCTCGAGAAAATGCTCATACTTCCGCACCTCGTCCTCCGACCAGGCATGCGCCTCCATGTAGTCCCCGCAATACGGGACCAGCAGATCGATCCAGCAAGCGAGCTTCTCCCGCTCCTCCCGCGACAGTTGGACATCATGATGCCCTTCCTCCAGCATGGCCATCAAGCGGCTGGTGGCCGCGCCGGCATGGTAGGGCGGCAGCAGCGTCGGCACGGATTGGGCACTGATCCAGTTCACCAGTTCGTGGGGGCGGAAGATGCGGACCGACAATTGCTCGTACCCGTCACCGCCTCGCCATGGCAAAGCCAGCATCTCTTCCAGCGGCAGGACGTCCTCCTCCTCGTGCAGATCGTACCGCGTCAGATTCAAATAGGCATCGCTCCACATCCGCTTGGCATGCGGATCATGATTCTTGGTCCCCAACAGACTGAACGCCTGCAACGCGTTCCCCGGCTCCGCCTCATCCGCCGCCGAGCCGCCGCGCAGGACCATCGAGCGGTCGTGGTGGCAGGCGATGCAATGGCGGTCCAGAATCGGCTGAATTTCTTGCGGAAAGCTGAACCCGCGGGGCGGACCGTAAAAGGGTTCCAGCGACTGGGCCCCGGCTTGCATCGCCAAAGTAAAACGAGCGTCGATCGGAGGCGAGGTGTTCTTGTTGTCATGGCAACCCACACAGGAGAAATTCTCCCCGGGTTGCAATGTGGACCAACTGCGCATGGTCTGGACCGCATGGCCGTTCTGGTCCAAGGTCTGAAAATACACCGGCGTGCGCGCCGGCACCTCGAAAAAAGCGGAACCGTCCGCGTGGACGTCCGCCTCGCCCAACACGACCTTGACATCCCAGCTGCCGTTGCCCACGGCGATCGGGGTGCTCGGATGACCCTGACCCCCCGCGCCACGCCCGAAAAGCTGCCCGATCCCCGCCGCCCGGTACTCCAAAGCAATCACGCGAATCCGCTCGATCGTGCCTCGCGAAACACCCTCCAAGGCGCGGCCGGAATAGACATCCTGCATGTAAAACGTGCCCGTGTCCTGGCGATAGTCCACCATGCTGGGCCGCTGGTGTGGCCGCGTCCGGGCTACCAGAGGGATCGGCTGGTTGCACGAAATGCTCGGATCACTCGCCAATAACTCGCGATCCCCATCCACGTTCATCCAATAGATCCCGAACTGCGGGTCGTAGAATTGGGCCGGGCGGCCACGTTGCGGCCAACCCTCCGGATGGTAGGTGATCAAAAACTCCGTTTTGTTCAACGGATAGGGGTACTGGAATAAATCGCCGCTCTGCCCGTACGCGTCAATCCGCTCCGCCGGCGTCTCGCGGATCGGAGCGATTAACTGGACGCCCGCATTCTCCTGACGCCCCAACGCCGGATCGATAATGCACAGCTTGCCCGCCTGGAACGAATGGTGACCGGTCGCCAGCGCCAACACCTTCTGCGTCCCCGGAATCCCGCGCGCATGCAGGATCGTCGTGGGGAACCAGGAATTGTTCCCGTAGAACTCGGTCTGGCCCGTGCCGTCCGGAAACATCTGGAACAGCGGTTGGGGGAACAACTGGCCCCGGTCGTTATAGTCCCAACGGGTATATAGCACCCGGCCATCTTCGGTTACAGTGGGAAAGTTCGTATGCACCTGGTCAAAACTGACCCGCCGCAGATAGTCCCCATCCCGATTACAAAGATACAGATTGCTGACCTCCGTAAACCAGCAGTCGACGGTTTGTACGCACCGGGTCGAATTGAACACGATGTCGCCATTGGGCAGGTACACGCCTTCGTAATCGGCAAATCCCAAACCCGAAGTCAATTGCCGGATCTGGCCCGTCGAAACCTCCATTTCGAACAGATCGAAATCGTGCTCCCGATCCGATTGCTTCCACGCAAACAGGATATGCGTGCCGTCATAACAGACATCCGGATTGCGGATGACACCGTCCGGATCCTCCAGGAGCGTGCGGATCGTGGCAAACGGACCGTCCAATTCGAACACACTGAGGGCGCTGCCGGGATAGAAATGGCGCTCGTGCTGGGCATCCGATTGGCCCTCGGTGTAGGCGTAATGCGAGCCGCCCAAGTTGTAATGCTTGGCAAACACCACGCGGCGGAGTTGGTCATGATGCCGCGTCAGTCGTTCCGCCCGGCGAACGAGGGCGGCGTCCAAGTACAAAGCCGCCCAGTCGGCCGCAGACGCTTCGCCGCGGGACAGGCGAGTGGTTCGTGCCCGCAACTCCGCCAACGCCGCACTGCCACCTTCCGATTCGATCTGGTCCAACACGCGAGCCACTTCGGCCGCCCCGGTCGCCGCGTGGACCGTCCGATCGACGATGCCCACGTCGATGTACTGCCCGCCTGCCGTTTGGTAACAGTACACGGCCAGCGTGTTGCGGCCGGAGCGCAGCAGACGTTCAGCTTCCTCCGACAGCGGCGTCTCGAAATAGTCCCGCACGTAACCGCCGAATTCGGCGATCCGCTGACCATTCAGATAGATCCGCGCATCCTCGTCATGATGGATCACCCAATGCGGATCCTGCCAGTCGGTCGAGTCGAGTTCGAACGTCCGGCGGAGCCAGATGTGGGCCGTATCCCAACGCGTGCGGACCACGGCGCCGGGCGTTCCGCGAGTCCCGAATCCGCCGGTTCCCTGCTGCCATTGGCTGTCGTCGAATCCCTCGGCCTGCCAGCCGTCCGCCGGGCGTTCGAGCGTATAGCGCCATGTCTGGCCCTCGTGCTGCGAAGTGGCCACCAGCGGGTGGCGTTCGTGTTCGACCGAAAAATCCTGATCGATCCAATCGGCGATCGCCTCGAGCACCAGCCGATCCTCGTTGTGTTGATCGGCCAAATCGCGGGCTTTTCGCGCGGCCGCCAACCCGTCGGCGGCCAGGGCCGTGATCAACTCATCGTACCAGGGTCGCTCGGCGAAGTAGCCCTCGACCGCCGGCCCTTGGGGCCAAGGCCAAATGGCCCGCCCCCCCTCCTCCGGCCGAACCCCGTCCACCAACAATATGCCCAGCAGGGCCACCAACAGTATTCCGCGAAGAGCAACAGCGTACCTGGGCATAAAATCCCCCATTTGAAGTCGGAATAAGCGCTACGTTCAATTTAAGCGACCGCAACCCGGGCAACAAGCCCCACTGGGGCGAACGGGCGCCGGAAACTCGCACCCGAAACTTTGTGGAGTGCCCGCTCCACGTCCGTGGCTACCCACCGCCGGCTGGTTCTGACATGGTTAAGAAGTCTGGGATCTTTCGGCAAGCGTCCAAAATTTTAGATTCTTTCGCGGCCGCGGATGGCCGGCCGCGGTCCGCGTGAGGTGGGGATGGCAGCGGTGTGCGGTGCTGGAGGTTCGAAGCGGTCCTTGGCCGTCCACCGGGGTGTCCCTGGGTCCGCGGAGGAAGTCGGCGGCGCAGCGGGCCTGGATGGGAT
>SLEY01000012.1 GCA_007124535.1 Planctomycetaceae bacterium | reverse complement strand
TCCGCACCACGCGAAATTGGAATGCCTGGATGGTCACGCAGAAATTCGCCTCGTCGGGAAACGAGCCGTTCCTGACGGGTGTGGTCTACGACGATTCGGCCGTGCTGGCCGATGCCTTCTATACGCCGGGAGAGGGGTTGGGAGGAGTGACGATCCGGGCGGTTCGGGATGCGGATGGACGCGAATTCGCCACCCAAACCTGGAACTCGGGAGGATATACGCTGCCCTTGCCCAGCGGCACGTATACCGTCATCGCCAGCGGCGGAGAACTGGGATCGACCCGGATTCGACGGGAGGTCGAGATTTCGACCGAAAATGTCAAAGTCGACTTCGATGCGGCGAACCCCTATGTGCCCTACGTGCCCACTCCGGAGCAAACGTTCCTGAGAGTCCAATCGGATTCCGGCGGCTGGTATGCCGAGGTGGAAATCCTCTTCTCCGATTCGGGATTCGTTGTGCCCGAGTGGGGAACGATTGAACAGCAGGGAGCGACGTTCTCGGTCGGCGCGACGATCCAGCGATTCACCGGACCGGCCCTGACCGTCATCACCCCCATGATTCACCGCTACGCGTTGGGAACCCTCGACGATGGAGACTATGCCTTCGAGTTCTCGGCCAACGGAGAGCCGGTGAAATCCCTGGCGTTCACCATCCCGGACCTGCGAGCGGCCAGCGCTTGGCAGAATCCGGCCAACCGGTACGATGTGACGGGAAACGGTAGCGTAGCCCCCCGGGACGCCCTGTTTCTGATCAACGAACTCAATCAGAACGGCAGCCGGGAATTGCCCGTGCGAACCGCCAGCCAAGCGGCGGAACCGCCCTTTTTCGACGTCAATGGCGACGGCGCCCTGACCGCGCAGGACGCCCTGCTGGTGATCAATTACCTGAACCAACGGGGCAACCTGGAAGGGGAAGCGGAATTCGCCCCCTTTGCCGCCCCAAGCGGCACTCGGGACGTCGTCGCCACACCGTCCGATTCGCTGCCTCGCGCAGCCCCATCCACGGCACCCCGCCAGGCACGTGAGATCGTTTTTCAAAATATGGCGCGCCGCAACCGGGAGGAAGACGTCGCGTTCCCACCGCTGGTGGCCTTGCTGGGCGAGCAGGAAACCTTCTTCCGCGACACGGCTTGCACCGCCGCCATGCGCCTCCGGGAAATGAATCCCCGATCGGGCAACTCGTGACGAAATCCTCGCCAATGGCCACACCGCCTGATTGTTGGACCAGCCTGCTGACACCACCCGGACGCGGAGCGGTGGCCACGGTCGCCGTGGGCGGACCCCAAGCCGTATCGCGGGTCGGGCGATTCTTCCAACCGGTCGCCGGACGTCCCCTGGACCGGCTACCGGAAAACCGGATCCTGCTGGGACGCTGGCAGACCGCCGCGGAAACGGGGGAAGAACTGATCGTCTGCCGCCGGGAAACGACCGTCGAAATCCATTGCCACGGTGGCCACGCGGCTGCGCAAGTCGTGATCGAATCGCTGGCCTCCGCCGGATGCCAAGTGCTCCCCTGGCAGCAAGTGCTGGCGAAAACAGGCCAAGATCCGATCACGATCGAAGCCACCCGGGCCCTGGCCCAAGCCGTCACCCAGCGTACGGCCGCCATCCTGCTGGACCAGCGCCAGGGCGCCCTGCGCCGTGCGTTGGACCAGATCGCCAGATGCCTGGCTGCCGGGGATGCCGCCACCGCGGGCCCGATGCTCGAACAACTGCTCCAGGCCGCGCGATGGGGACCCTACCTCATTCGACCCTTCCGGGTGGTAATCTGTGGGCTGCCGAATGCGGGAAAGAGCAGCCTGATCAATGCACTGGCCGGGTACCCACGTGCTCTGGTCAGCCAGCTTCCAGGAACGACACGCGATGTGCTGACCGCCCGTATCGCCCTGGACGGGTGGGGCGTCGAATTGGCCGACACGGCAGGACTGCGCAAGCCGTCCGATCCCATCGAATGGGCAGGGATTGAACAAGCACAGGCACACGGATCGTACGCCGATCTGGTGGTCCTGGTATTCGACCGAAGTCGAGCCTGGAGTGAGCAAGCCGAACGGGTCTACCGCAACTTTCCCGATGCCCTGGTGACGCATAACAAGATCGATCTACCCGGATCGGGGATCGGGAATCGCCCTGAAGGGATTTTGACCAGTGCGTTGAGCGGTCAAGGGATCGATCGGTTGGCCGCAGCCATTCTGCGGCGTTTAGTACCGCGCCCGCCGGGACCACGGGAAGCAATTCCCTTCACCCGCCGTCAAGGAGAACTGCTGGCGCAGACAAAAGAGGCGGTGGAGCACCGCCGGTTCGCCACCGCCACCGACCGACTGCGGCGAATCTACGCACGGGAACCACTCCATGCCGACGAGCACGAAGTTTTCGAAAACCCACCCTGAAGGGAAGCCCCGCCCCAAGTGAAAATCCATTCGTAAGATCAGGTTATGCACACGGCGCCAGCCGCACTGCTCACTGTTCGGCGCGCACTGTTCGGCGCGGGTCTCTGACCCCGCCGAAACCGCCGACCGAAGCTCTCCACCCATATAGAGGAAACCTTCGGTCGGCCGGGTGGCTCGGTCGGCGACCGGCCACAGCGTGCAAGAAATCCGCCCGGGGCGGAGCGCAACGGCGATAGCCCCGGTGATTTGCTAGGCGGACTCCGAGACGCACGGTTCCTGCGACTCCTCGACCAGCGTCTTCAGCTTGGCAATCGCTCGCTGTTCCAATTGTCGCACCCGTTCTTTGGAGATTCCCAATTTGTCGGCCAAGCACTGGAACGTGCGAACCTTCCGGTGAGCCCCCAAGGCAAATCGGCCTCGCAAAATAAACTTTTCGCGCCGATCCAGATGGTCCAGCAACTGGAGCATCAGGCTGCGCATCGAAGCCCATTCCTTTTCATCCAGCGCGGACACGCGGTCCTCGTCCGGAACATTCCGCAGGTCTTCGGACATGGCCGAATCGTATCGCGAATCCTCCTTATGGCGATCCGTGATCGTGCGATAGGCATTTCGAGCGATTGCGCGATACGCGTAAGTGCTGAATCGAAATCCGCGATCGTAGTCGAACTTGTCCACCGCCTGCATCATCGAGACGATTCCGTCGCTGAGCAGCTCGT
>SLEY01000619.1 GCA_007124535.1 Planctomycetaceae bacterium | reverse complement strand
GGCTGTTAATCTTTCCGTCGCGGGTCGTCGCCGGGGTTCACATAATGGATCTCCCACGGCCCGACGGTGGTAAGCTGGACGATCGTCTCGCCTTCGGCAATGGCAAAATGACGCATGCCAGGAGGCATGGAGGTGTAGCTTCCGGGTTCCAGCGATTCGACTCGGTCCATGTCCACCACGTCGCCGTGGCCGAGGTGAAACGTGCCTGACAGGACGGTCACGCGTTCCACGTTGGGGTGCCAATGAGGGGCGACGCGTCCCCCGTCGGGAAACTTCAGCCGCATGGTGAAGACGCCCGGTTCTCCCGGATCTCCCTCCAATACGGCGTATTGCGTGCCCGGTTCCAGCGAGGCCGGCCCATCCTGCCACTCGATCTCTCCCGGCCGATAAGTCACGTGTTCGTCCGGCCCGTGATCGACCACGGCGACGGGGCTGTCCGCCTGGGGCTTCATGGCCACTGAGGCGACCAGCACCGCGCCGGTGACAACGACGATCAAACTGCGTTTCATGGAATTTCTCCTTTCGCTGTCGGATTCCAGAAGGTATTGGGGAACCGTTATAGAAACAACAGAGGGGGGAGTTGCAATTCGTGTGCCATTGCTTCGTAGCCGCCGACAGGGCCTGCTGCGCAAACACGCGCGGCCCGGCTGCGATGAACGGCTCTTTTCCGTTTGTGGGTCGCGGCTGCTATGCGTACACTGAGCCGGTCCCGCGTTGGTTCGCAACAGGGTGTGGAGCCGGCGGTTTCGCGGTTGCCGGGCGGCGTGCAGGCCCTTTGCGCATCAGTGTGCTCTCAGCTATTCCGAGCCAATTCGACCGCTGCGGCATCGTTCGCCGCACCCCCCCACACCTTGCCGCCGCTCCCCGGCCCAAACTCACTCGGCCCAGCGGTAATTCCGTTTGAGCTTCATGGAATTGACGACGGCCGGTGAAATGCTGGACCGCTTCAGTAAAATCGAGTTGCCGATGACCGATAGCGAGCTGGCGGTCATGGCGATGACGCCGATCATGGGGTGCAGCAGGCCGATCGCGGCGATGGGAATGGCGGCCAGGTTGTAGCACCAGGCCCAGAACAGGTTCTGCACAATCTTGCGGAACGTCGCCCGCGACAGGAGCATCGCTTCGGCCACGGCGCTGAGTTCGCCGCGGACGAGCGTGACATCGGCCGCTTCGATGGCCACGTCGGCGCCCGCGCCGATCGCGATGCCCACGTCGGCCTGTTTCAGCGCCGGGGCGTCGTTGATGCCGTCGCCGACCATTGCCACCAGTTCGCCGGTGCCGCGTTGCAGTTCGCGCACCGACTGGACCTTGCCCTCGGGCAAGACCCCGGCACGGACCTCGTCGATGCCGACCTGCCGGGCGATGGCCCGGGCGGTGCGCTCGTTGTCGCCGGTGATCATCACGGTCTTCAGTTCCATCGCCTGCAGCCGGGCGATGGCGTCTTTGGAGCCGGGTTTCACCGTGTCGGCCACGGCGATCACGCCGGCCGCCCGCTCGTCGATCAACACGAGGAAGGCGGTCTTGCCTTCGCTTTCCAGCCGTGCCAAGGGGTCTGCAAGCCCTCCTGCGTCGATGCCCGCCTCTTCCGCCAACCGGCGCGTGCCGACTCGCACCAAGCGGCCGTCGACCTGTCCCTGCACGCCGCGCGCGGTGAGGGCCTGAAAATCGCTCACCTTCGATATCTCGGTTTCCCGCTGCTTCGCCCCGTCCACCACGGCCCGCGCGATGGGGTGTTCCGACCCGGCTTCCACCGCGGCGGCCAGCCCGAGAATCTCCTGCTCATCGAACCCCGCGGCGGCGTGCACGTCGGTCAGCGCGGGTTCGCCTTTGGTGATGGTGCCCGTCTTGTCGAGCACGATGGTGCGCAGGTTCTTGAGGTTCTGGATGGCTTCGCCGCTACGGAACAGCACGCCCCGCTCCGCCCCCATGCCCGATCCGACCATCAGTGCGGTGGGCGTGGCCAGGCCGAGGGCGCAGGGGCAGGCGATGACCAACACGGCAATGGCGGCCAGAAGGGCCAACAGAAGCGGCGACAGCTCCGGATTCACCCACGGCAGGAACGTCGCGCCCCACTCGAGCATCGGCCGCAACGACTCGGCCAACAGCAGCCACACTACGAAGGCGGCGGCCGAAATGACCATGACCGCGGGCACAAAATAGCTGGTCACCCGGTCGGCAAAGGCCTGGATGGGCACCTTCGAGCCCTGGGCCTCTCGAACCAGGCGAATCACTTGGGCCAGGAACGTGTCCTTGCCCACCCGCGTCGCCCGGACCTTCAGCAAGCCCTCGCTGTTGACCGTCGCGCCCAGCACCTCGTCGCCAGGGCCCTTCTCCACGGGCACCGATTCGCCGGTGGCGATCGATTCATCGACGTGGCTGCTGCCTTCGGCAATCTCGCCGTCGGTCGGGATCTTTTGCCCGGGCTTGACGACCATGATGTCGCCGGGCTGGAGTTCCTTCACCGGCACTTCGACCTCCCGGCCGTCGCGCTCGACCGTGGCCGTCTTCGCCCCCAGCGTGAGCAGCCGGCGGATGGCCTGCGACGCCCGCCCCTTCGCCCGGTTCTCCAGGTAACGGCCCACCAAGTGGAACGTCATGATCGTCGCGGCCATTTCGATGAAGGAAGTCATCGGGTACACGAACCCGACCAGGCCGATCAGGTACGGCGGCAGGCTGCCCATGCTGATCAGCACGTCCATGTTCGCCGTCCGGTTGGTCAGCGACCGCCACGCCGAGAGATGTGTGCCTCGACCGGTGAGGAACACGACCGGGAACGCCAGGACGGCGATGATCGCCAGGTACAGCCCCTCAGGCAGCGCCCAGACGAGCATATGGATCATCATGAGGACCATAATGACGGTGGTGGGAACGGCGGCGAACCAGAGTCGCCGCAGAGCCCGCTGCACGTAGGCCTCCTCGCGGGCGGCTTCGTCTTCCTCCTCTTCGTCTCCTCGTTCGACCGCTTCGACCTCGTACCCGCCGCGCTCGACCGCTTGGCGCAGGCCTTCCGGTTGCGTCTGCCGCGGATCGTACGTTACCCTGACGCGGTGATCGCTGATATTGGTGCGGATGTCACCGACTCCCGCAACCCGCTCGAGCGAGGCGCGCACTAAGC
>SLEY01000410.1 GCA_007124535.1 Planctomycetaceae bacterium | reverse complement strand
TTTACCAACAATAGCCCGCTTAAAGGGCTAAAACGCTGATTCACCGAAAACCACTTCGGTCAATACGCGTTCAAGGGGGACGGTCACAAATGAAGGTTTTACCCCTTTAAGCGGGCCATTGAAATTTATGCCTGTCCGCTTATTTGTGACGTTGGTACAATGCGGTTGGCACGGCGGGGGTGGTCTCCCGGCGTCGGGCACTCAAACGCTTGAAACACGTGGCCTATGGACTCGCCAATCGAACCCCAGCAGGATCGGTGCCTCTGCCCCCGATGCCACAGCGACGTCGATGAAGACGCGACGCAATGTGCGAAATGTGGCGAACGATTTCCGGCGATGGCGGATCGACAAGTGCTCCACACATCCGCGTGCTACGATGCCTTTCGATGGCTGGTCCTCGCCGCCGCGATCGTGATCGCCGTAGCGGCCAGCATTCCCAGGATCATTCAATTCGTTTTGTCGCTTTTCGCCGCCGAACCCTAAGAATCAAAGGGTGACACGCTTTGCGGGTTGCCGGGAGGATCGCGTTCGCGTACGTTGAGACTTTCCCCGCTCTGAACGGAAAGGAGCCATTCATGCAGCCCGAAAACGCGGTGATCATCACCCCTACTTGTCTGGTAACGGGATCGAAGCGTGGGCATCGCCCGCACTTGGATCGAAACCTGCTCGCCGCCATGATACTGGTGTTGCTGTTCGCTACGGCTGCTTGGCCGGGCGAGACGAAGCCGCCGAACATCGTTTTCGTGATGGCCGACGACCTGGGCTGGGCCGATCTGAATTGCTACGATCCGCTGGACCGCGGTTTCTACGAGACGCCTCACATCGACCGTTTGGCTCGGCAAGGCGTGCGGTTCACCCAAGCCTACACCAATGGGGCGAATTGCGCCCCGACCCGTGCCGCTTTGATCAGCGGGCAATACTACCCGAACCAGCCGATCTATCACGTCGGGTCACCGAGTCAGGGCAAGATGATCCCGGCAACCAATGCTCACAGCTTGCCGCGGGACAAGTTCACGATCCCCGAGGCGTTGCGGGAGGCGGGGTACACCAGCGCGCATCTGGGCAAATGGCACTTGGGCGATCCGCCCGAGAAAGGTCCCCAGCAACAGGGCTTTGATTTCAACATCGGCGGCTACTCGGCAGGCAACCCGAACGCCTGGCCCGGACAGTACTTCGAACCGAACAACAACCCGTTCATCGACGATGCCGAACCGGGCGAATACCTGACCGATTACCTGACGCGCAAGGCCGTCGAGTTTATCGAAGACCATCGCGCGGGGCCGTTCTTCCTTTACTTGTCCTACTACAGCCCGCACACACCGCTGCAGGCGCCGCCCGAACGGGTTCGCAAATACCGGCAGAAGCAAGGTCGCGGCGGTCATGACCATCCGGTCTACGCAGCGATGATCGAGTCGCTGGACACGGGCGTGGGCCAGTTGATGGCGGCCCTCGATCGGCTGGGCCTCGCCGACAACACGATTTTCATCTTCTATTCGGACAATGGCGGCGACGGCAGTTATCGCGACCTCGGCCGACCGAATAACGGAATCACCGACAATTCGCCGTTGAAATCGGGCAAAGGCTCCTTCTACGAAGGCGGAATCCGCGTGCCGCTGATCATCCGCTGGCCGGCAGGGATCGAGCCGAACACCACCAGCGACGCGGTCGTGACCAGCATCGACTTCTATCCGACGTTTCTGGAAACGGCGGGGCTCCAACCGCCGGACGATTATCTGCTGGACGGGCTCAGCATGCTGCCGCTGTTTCGCGATCCCGAGGCATCCCTGGATCGGGAGGCCATCTACTGGCACTTTCCCGGCTATCCCAACGTGGCCTGGCGCACCTCGCCGGTCAGCGTCATTCGTTCGGGACCCTGGAAGCTGAAGAAGTTCTACGAGGACGGCCGCCTGGAACTGTACCACCTGGAGGACGACCTCAGCGAGCAACACAACTTGGCCGACCGGCACCCCGAGCAGCGTCGCCGTCTGCAGCAGATGCTCGAAGACTGGCTCACCGAACACAACGCCCCCCTGCCCCGCCACCGCGACCGGTGAGGTGAGTTGGCGTTTTTGCAATCCGACGCCATACCCCCAAAAAACCAAGGAAAAACAGGGTTTTGGCGGGCATGGTAGCAGATATGGTAGCAGTTGAAACGAAGAACACGCACATCGGCACGGAACTGCAGGCGGTGATCGATGCTTGGCCCAGCCTGCCGGAAGCAATTCGGGCGGGTATCCTGGCGATGGTGAGCACGGCAGGGAGGTCTTGACGGCCCCGCGCTGTGGACTGCTTCCCGGTCGCCATCCAGGGAATCGCTCCGAGCGGGTCGGTTCCCGAGCCTCGCGCATCGGTGGGTTCTGCCGATGCGTCCGCAGGGCCACCAGCGGCCCCGAAACGGTGCAAAGGGCTCGGGAGGGTTCCCAACGTAGAACCGCCAGCGACCAGGAACGCTAATAAGCTGGACCGATCCACTGTCGTTAACCTCGCCGAAAGAATCCATGCAAGTCCGTGGCGTGGGGCTCGGGTCGGCTGATATAACGGCTGATCGTTGACCAATGTAATCATCACGACCGATACCCGAAGTTGGGCACCTGCAAGCTCAATCAATTCACTGTCACCCACTACGTGCTGATTGAAAGCAGCCAGATAAAGTCTCAAAATCTCATTGCTTGATTGCATGTAGTTCAGTGCGTCGAAAAAACGTTGCTCCAACGGCAGCGAGCGGTTTCGATACAAGTCAAGAATCTCATTCGCGGTGAGCCGTTCAAACGCTCGGCCAGAGGGTTGACTGCGGTATCTGGGTAGGTGGCCTGCGTCCTTCTGAGCGATGGCCGCGAGGATATTCGCGGCTCTTGTCATGTCGTTACCGGACCAGTCGCGGTCATGAGCTGGCATACCAGCTTCGATGAGTTGTTCGAGCGCCAGTGATTTGTCAGCGGGTGGGTATCCGCCGCTCTGGTCCATCCGTTGGGTACGCCTGGTATGGTGTACAACGTATGGGGTGTAAGTCCCCTGTACGAGAACGAACTTCTTCAGAAAGGCAGTATACCAGCTGTGATCTCGGGAAGCCAAGTACTAGGTGAGGGCAACTGCGGTTCGGGTGACCGGCCGTGGGG
>SLEY01000478.1 GCA_007124535.1 Planctomycetaceae bacterium | reverse complement strand
TTGCTTAAAGAAACTCCCCTTGCTCTACGTGCCCGTCACCAAGGGTGGGAATCCGCACCAGTTGGTGGCCGTCAAGGCCCGCCAGCACATGATCCAGGATTTGCTGGCCTGGCTGCCCCGCGTCGGGCTGGTCTATGAATCCTGCCAGTTGGTGGAAACCGCCCGCGAGATGGAACGGCAGCATTCGGTGGGGCCGGGAGCGGTCACCGAATTCGACGAACTCTTCCGCATCGGTTACAAGGCCCTGGTCCAAACGATCATCCAAGCCACCACGAACTCCGGGAACCCGAGCGGCGACGCGGAACCGGCGTCCGGCGAATCCCCGACGCGGGACGCTCCTTCGGCGATCGTCGATTGCCTGAAACAGTTGACCGACGCGCTGCTGACCAGTTGGTTGGCCCACAGCCGGACCCTGCGCCTGTCCGTGCTGGAACGCTTGACCCGCAAAGAAGACTGGCGGCAGTTGGTCGTGTTCGTCGAGTGCTATGGCGGAGACATCTTCAGCCAGCGTTTCTTGAACTTGGCCAATCTGCGGGCCATCCTGCACCATGGCCTGTCGAACTGGCTGGATCAGTTGCTGGAAGACCCCGACGACGAGCAGGACTGGAAACTGCTGGACGATTTGATGTCCGGCAAACTGAACAAGCAAGTGGCCGAACGCCATTTGACCTTGATCCTGGAGGCGATCGTCGAAAACTACGGCGAGTACCGGGACTACAACAGCATGACCACCCAGTCGGATCGTGGCGAAATGCTGTACATGCTGCTGGATTTCCTCCGCTTGCGGACCCAATACGATCGCATCTGCTGGCATCTGAAGCCTGTCGTCTGGGCCCATGAACTGCTGGTGCGGCAGGGGCACAAGCGAGCGGCGACCATGTGGCGGCGCGAGTTCACGGACCAGACGCGGCAGCAGGCGGATCGCCTGCTGGAACGCCTGGCCGCCCTGCAGCGAAAATACGCGATGCGCATGCCCACCGTGGCCGACCGGTTGGGCGAACGTTTCGTGCGGCCCATGGCCATCGACGAGATGCGTGCCCTGGTCAAACCGGCGATGGAGGAACGGCGCCGCGGCGGGCCGACCCCCAGTTTCGATCGGTTGCAGCGCGAGACCGATCTGCTGACCCGCGAGCCCAGCGGCGTCGGGCTGGACGTACCCGCCTGGCTGGTGGCCCTGGAAGAGGAAGTCGCCTCGGTCCTGCACGAAGACACGGAGTGGAGTCAAGCTCGGGCGCTGGAAGTGGTGGTCCCGCAGAAGCCGCTCTCGCTGGTCGAAGCCCAGCACCAACTGGAACGCTGGTCCGCCCGCATGCGAAAACGCTGAGCGGCGAGTCGGGTCGGCCCCACGTCCGAAGGGCAACCCCTGGCCCGCCAAGTGCCGTAGAGCACAAGTCGGCGCATGGGTCGAGTTCCCGGTGGTGCCCGAAAACGTCAACGGTCCCGAGGGCCGCGGAGCGATTCCGTCCTCGGTCCGCTTTGATCTTCGGTGGGGGCGAACAGGTTCACAGGCCCTTGTCCGCCGCCCAAGCCCGGATGCGTGCGGATGGCGGCGGCGATGAATTGTTTGGCGCCCCGCACGGCGTCGCCCAACGACTCGCCGCGGGCCAGACGGGCGGTGATCGCGGCCGAAAAGACACAGCCGGTCCCGTGCGTATGCGGCGTCGTCTGGCGGGACCCGACCAATCGCTCGACCCGCCCCTGCGCCCATAACAGATCGATGGCCTGACCCGCCAGATGCCCCCCTTTGATCAGCACGTTCGCGACGCCGAGGGCGCCAATCGCTTCGGCCGCACGCAACATGTCCGCTTCGCAGACCACGGGAAAACCCGCCAACACGGACGCTTCGGGAAGATTCGGCGTGATCAGGAAGGCCTGCGGCAACAGGCGTTCGATCAGCACGCGAGCCGCACTGTCCTCGATCAACCGGGCGCCGTGCTTGCTGATCATCACCGGGTCGAGGACCAGGGGAAAATCGAATTGGGCGGCTTGTTCCGCCAGGGCTTCGACCACGGCGCGATCGCCCAGCGCGCCGGTTTTCGCTGCGGCCGGCCGGATGTCGGATAAAACCGCCTCCAACTGCTCCCGCACCAACTGGGGACTCTGAACCACCACCCGCGAAACCCGCTGCGTGTTCTGAACCGTCAGCAGGGTCACGACACTCATGCCGTACACGCCATGCTGGTGAAAGGTTTTCAGGTCCGCCTGCAATCCCGCCCCACCAGAGGGGTCGGAACCGGCGATCGTCAGCGCCACAGCCGTCATCGTCCGTCTCGTCAACCACCGTCCCGGGACAGCGGTCCTTCCAGGAGCCCCAGGGTCAACCGCAGCCGGCGGCAGGTCGCGGGGGACTCCTCTCCAACAACCTTCGACAACCAATCGGCTGCGAGTCTGGGAGAATAATGTACAAAGGACGTCGCGCCGCGTCGATCAGCCCATCGGCACATTCCTGCCCGATGGTCCCTTTCACGAGCCCGCTTGGCGTTCTCCCCGCACGGAATCCTTGCGGGGCGGCCGGACGCGCAGCGACAACAGACTCACCGCGAAGGGCAGCACGGCAAACAGCATCAGAGCCCGGTTGAAATCGCCGAACGCGTCACGGGTGAACCCGGCCACGAAGGGTCCCAAGCTGGAACTGGCCACGTTGCTGGTCATCAGCACGCCGCGGATCTTGCCGAGATGCCGGCGGCCGAAGTAGCGCGCCCAGAGGGGCTGCGCGGTACCGAAGAACACCGCCTGAGAAACCCCCATCGCCGCTCCGGTGGCGAAAGCCAGCGTCCGGTCTCGAGTGAACAGCAGCAGCGTGGGGGCCACACTCAAACCGAGCATGCCGGCGAACAGCAGGTAGCGGGCAGGCAGGCGATCGGCCAGCACTCCCGACACCAATCGCATGGCCGCCAGGCAGACGGCAAAGACCGTGAAGGTCGCTGCCGCGTCGCCCACCGACAATCCGCGTTCGTCCAGGATCGGCACCATGCAGAAAAACAACCCCGTGTGGATCATGCTGAACATGGCCGCTCCGCTCAGCACGATCCAGAACGTGGGCGTCCGCAGGGTTTCCCCGAGCGTCAGCCCGCTCTGCAGCAGATCGGCCGGATCCTCCGCGAGATGGTCCTCGAC
>SLEY01000661.1 GCA_007124535.1 Planctomycetaceae bacterium | reverse complement strand
GCAGGCCGGGAAGGCCGTTTTGTGACGTCACGGCAATTGCGAGAGCGTCTGCTCCGCGAATTGGAACGGAATGTCGCCCTGCGCGTGCGGCCGCTGGACGGCCGGGACGCCTTTGCGGTCGCCGGTCGGGGCGTCTTGCATCTGGCTGTGCTGATCGAAACCATGCGCCGCGAGGGCTACGAGTTGTCCGTGGGCAAGCCGCATGTGATCCTCCGCCAACGGCAAGGCCAGGTCGAGGAGCCGTTCGAAACCCTGAGCATCGAGGTTCCGGAGCAGAAGTTGGGGCCCGTCATGGAGATGGTGGGTCGGCGGCGAGGCGAATTGCAGACCGTCGAGATGCGGGGCGAGTATCATTTGCTGCAGTTCCTGATCCCCGCTCGCGGGTTGATCGGCCTGCGTACGCGGCTGTTGAACGCCACGCAAGGTGAGGCGATCATCCACCATCGCTATGCCGGATACCGCCCGATGGAGGGTGAGATTACCGGGCGGGCCAATGGCGTGCTGGTGTCCATGGTCTCGGGGCGCGCGGTCAGTTATGGCCTGAATACGCTCCAGGAGCGTTCCGAATTGTTTGTCGCTCCGGGCGATCCGGTTTACGAGGGCATGATTGTCGGCGAGAACGCGCGCGAAAATGATCTGGCCGTCAATCCGACGCGGGAGAAGAAACTGACCAATATCCGGGCGGCCGGCAGCGACGAGAACATCTGTTTGAAGCCGCCGCGCCAGTTTTCTCTGGAGTTTGCCTTGGAGTACATCGAGGAGGACGAGCTGGTGGAGATCACCCCGCAGAGCATTCGTCTCCGCAAAATCCTGCTCCGTGAAGCCGAGCGTCGCCGCCAGCGCCGGTGGGCCTGAGGTTCATCTTGGCACAGACGGGCGGATTTGCTAATCTTCTGCTTTGCTGGAAAACGCAGCCAGCGGCAGGAGCCAACGGGCCGTTCGCCGCCCGCGGCGATCTCTCGAACGTGGTTGAGGTAAGGAGTCCCCCCATGCTGATCCAGGGAAGCAGGCATTTAAGCGTCCAGATCCGTTGGATGATTCGGCGCGACATGCCCGAGGTGCTGGAGATCGAGGAAAGCAGTTTTGAATTCCCCTGGTCCGAAGAAGATTTCATTCGCTGTCTTCGCCAGCGGAATTGCATCGGGATGGTTGCCGAGTATCATGAGCAGGTGGTCGGTTTCATGATTTACGAACTGCACAAGAACCGCCTGCACGTGTTGAATTTTGCCGTGCGTCCCGATTTTCGCCGACACGGAGTGGGAGAATCCATGGTCCGCAAACTGGTGGGAAAGCTCTCCCAGCAGCGGCGGAATCGCATCCTGCTGGAAATCCGCGAAACGAATCTCGACGCCCAGCTGTTCTTCCGTGAAGCCGGTTTTCGCGCGATCTCGGTGCTGAGGAACTTCTACGAAGATACGCCCGAGGATGCGTATTTGATGCAATACCGGTTGAGTGCCCTGGACGCTGCTCGCGAAGCCAACTCGCGAATCACGCGGATGGCCGGATAGCTCCGCGGCAGGGTTGCAGCTGCGGGAGAAGGCCACGGCCGGAGCCGGATCGGGAACCGACCCGCCACGCACGGGATTCTGGAAACGATCCTCAGCCGACGGGAGGGCCTGATCATGCGTATGTGCCTGTTTGCCTGCTGCCTTGTAGCCGCTGTTTTGGGTACGTCAAACCCGGCGGCTGCCGACGTGTTATCGATCGACACGTTCGACTATTCGGACGATGCCGCCGCGCAGGAAGCTTGGCAACCCGGGCCTCGAGCGGAACCGGTTCAGCTTTGGAGGGAACCCGGCAACACCATTCCGGTTGCCCTCCGCTTGCCCTGCAACTTCTCTCCCGACCCCCAGCAGGAGCGGGTTTATTTTGATCGGCCGGTGGAACTGGACCTCACGCAATACGGGACCATCGAGTTCGATTTCTACGTGGAGGATCCGGGCCCCATCCGGAATGGCAACATCTACTTTCGGGCGGGTAACGGCTGGTATGGCGCTGGTTTTCCGGCGGAACGGGGCTGGAACCGAGTGCGGTTGGGCAAAGCCGCCTTTCGACCCGAAGGCCAACCCGCTGGATGGGGAGCCGTGGATGCCATTCGGATCGGGCTGTGGAAGTCTCGTCCCCAGGAGACCTTTGCCGCCATTGCGGGCCTGCACGCGCGGAGCGAGCCGATCGTCGTGGTCGCCGGAGGCGACGACCGGGCGGAGGCCCAAGCGGTGCGGGAAGTGGCCGAACGTGTCGGGAATCTGTTGGCCGCCGCCGGGATCTCGCATGGGGTCCACAGTCGCCGGGACGTCGAGGCCGGTGCACTTGAGGGCCGCCGTTTGGCCATTTTTGCTTACAGCCCGCGGATGCAGGACGCCGAAGCCCAACGGGTCCGGGAATTCCTGGACGGCGGTGGTCGAGCCGTGTTCTTCTATACCATCCGCGGTGATTTGGCTTCCCAACTGGGACTCGCTCGACTCCGCTACCGTTCTGCCGATCCGCCGGACGCGTTTGCCCGTGTGGTCTTTGATTCCCCCGAAATCAGCGGGTTGCCAGAGGCCATGTACCAGGGTTCCTGGAACATTACCAGTGCGGCCCCGGCCAGCGAGCAAACGCAAGTGATCGGCTGGTGGCAGGATGCTCAGGGCCAGCGTGGCGATCCGGCGGTTCTGATCAATGAGCGGGGCGCCTTTATGGGGCATATCCTGACCGGCGAGGACCTGCCGTCCAAGCAGGCGTTTCTGCTGGCGCTGATCGGCCACTTCGAACCCTGGGTATGGCGGGAGGCGGCCCGGCAGGCGGTGACCGGGGCGATGCGAATCGGCCCGTTTGCCGATCTGGACGAACTGGACGCATTTCTGGCCGACCGTGGGCCGGAGACGCCCGCGGCCGAGCGGATCGCCGCCCGGCGGGAGGAAGCCCGGGCGATTCGCGAAAGGGTCCAAGCCGATCTCTCCGCGGAACGTTACCAAGCCGTGATTGCGGGCGCCGACGAGATGCGGCGGGTTTTGGCGGACGCCTATGCCCGGGCGCACCGCCCCCGCGACGGAGAATTCCGAGCGGTCTGGAACCATTCGGGCACCGGCGATCTGGATTGCTGGGATGAGGCGATGCGGCGGCTGGCGGAAGCCAACTTCAATGCGGTCGTGCCGAACATGTGGTGGGGCGGCGTCGCCCACTACGCCAGCGACCTGCTGCCCCGCTCCCGCACCTTCGAGGAACGTGGCGACCAGATCGCGCAAGCGGTCGAAAGCGGCCGGCGTTACGGGATCGAAGTCCATCCCTGGAAGGTCAACTACAATCTGGGCCGCGCTCCGGAAGATTTCGTCCAAAAGATGCGCGATCAGGGACGCCTGCAGTACTCGTCGTCAGGAGAAGAATTGGCCTGGCTCTGCCCTTCGCACCCGGACAACCAACAGCTGGAAATCGACACCATGGTCGAAGTCGCCCGCAACTATGACGTGGACGGAATCCATTTCGACTACATCCGCTATCCGCATGAAGACGCCTGCTACTGTGACGGATGCCGCCAACGGTTCACCGCGGATTGGGGACGTCCCGTCGAGAACTGGCCCCGGGACTGCCGCCGCGGCCCCTTGCGCCAAGCTTACCGCGATTGGCGTTGCGAGCAGATCAATCGCGTGGTCCGCGAAACGGCAGCGCAGGTCCGCCAGATCAAACCGCACGTGAAGATCTCTGCCGCTGTGTTCAATAACTACCCGGCGACCAAGAATTCGATCGGCCAGGACTGGTTGCTCTGGTGCCGGGAGGGCTGGCTGGATTTCGTGTGCCCAATGAACTACACGACCAGCGACAGCGGGTTCGAGAGCATGACGGCCGCCCAGCAAGGCGACTTGCAGGGCCGGGTACCGTTGATTACCGGGATCGGGCATTGGCGAATGACCGACGAACAGGCCTTGGGTCAGGTGGAGATCGCGCGGCGCCAGGGCGCCGACGGTTTCATCCTGTTCAACATGGGGACCTCGCTGGCGGAAACCTGCTTGCCCAAGTTCGCTCAGGCCCGGACCTCCCAGCCCGCCGTGTTGCCGTACCGGGCGCCTCGTATCCGCTTCACCACGCCTGCCGACGATGACCAACCGGTGGTGCGGATCGAAGGCGAAACGCTGGAATTGACCGTCCATCTGGTCGATTCGGGGCATCACCGGCAACCGGTCACCGCGATTCGCGGGGCCGTGCGGGTGGAAGACCTGGCGGGCGACGCGGGGGTCTCGTTATTCGAGTTGCCGGGCGTCGGCGGGCAGCAGAGCGGGATCATCGCGGGGCAGTCAGGCGTTTTTCGCGTGGCGGCGGTCGGCGAGATGACCTTTGCCGACGGCGCCGTCCAGCCCTTTATCGTCCGCAGCCGGCCTTATCGTTTCGTGTCGCCCGCTGCGGACGCGTGCCGCCCATCATCCGGATTGTAACTCAGCGGCTGGCGGCCAAAGCCTTTTCGGCCGCTTCGCGCAGATGGGGTTCGTCGTCGCGTGTCTCCCAGAGATGCTGGTAGATCGTGACGGCGGCCGCCGATTCGCCCGCAGCTGCCAGGTTCTCGGCCAGCAGGAAGCAGTCGTGGGACAGCTGGATGCGTTCCCAACCGGTGGCTTGCTCCGCGGCGGCCAGCAACGCTTCGGCCGTATCGGGCGCGGCGAGTTGGGCCAAACCCAATCCGCCAGCGATGCGGACCTCGCGATCTTCATCCTGCAACGCGTCTCGCAAGTGGCTCACCGCTTGCGGATCGGCCAGCACGGCCAGGGCGTAGACGGCGTGCATCCGGCACTTGCCCTGCAGTTCCGGCAGCGTGGTGCGCAGGGTGTCGGCGGCGCCTTGACGGATGGCCACCAGCGCCATTGCGGCGGCTTCGACCAGGTCTTCGTCGTGCAGGCAGCGGCCCAGGGCCGCGCAGGATTCCCGCCGACCCACCCATTGCAAGGTCTGACAGAGGTATTCCTTGTTGTGAACGGCCAACTCCGGGTCGGCCAGTTTTTCGCACAGCACGCCGGCCAGATTCGCGCGAGCCGGCTCGTCCTGAATCACCAGCGTATGGTTGGCCAGGCAATGCAGGGCGTAATGCGGTTTCAGATTCTCCGCCGTGCCCGGTTCGTCCAGCATCTCCACCAGTCCGCGGACAAAGGGGACTCCGCCCTCAAACATGGCTGCGATCGTTGCTTCGATGGCGTCCTTGTCGATGTTCTCCGTATACATGCCGCGGCCGTCCGCGTCGGGCAGCTGGGCCACCAATGCCTGAAGTTCCTCGGAAACTGCCATGATCGTGTATCCTTTGATCGGGAATAAGAAGTTCGTAAGAGACGGCCCGCAACTTACAGCACCCAGGGGGCACGCATCGGCTGGTTGACCAGACGATCCGCTTCATCGTCCCCCACGATCCGTTCGGTGTCCGGGTCGAATCGCAGCGGGCGGTTGCAGCGGAAGGCGACGTTGGCCAGATGATAGATCGTGGCTACCCGCTGGGTGACTTCGGCGTTGCCGCCCGCCTGCTTGCGGGTGCGGATCGCTTCGGCAAAGCGGACCAGAGGTTCCGGATCGGGCATCTCGTCCAGCTTTTCACGGTCCTCCTCGCTGAGCATCTTCAGAATATCTCCCTCGCTCGTGTTCCGCTGTTCCAGGCGATCGTAGGCCGGTCCCCACTCGCCGCTGTCCAGCACCAGGGTGAACCCGTCGGCATACTTCATTTCGCACCAGCCCCACATGCCACAGGCTTCGGGGTGCGCGATCGGAGCATGCGGGATGACTTCCACCGGAGCCGTCATATCGCGACCGTACTCGTAGGCAGGCCGATCCAGATGGTGGTTCGCCATATCGGCCAGTCCGCCGCCCTCGTAATCCCAGTAGCCGCGGTGCGATCCGCCGAAACGGTGGGGATGATAGGGGCGGAGGGGCGCCGGGCCGCAGTACATCTCCCAATCCAGATTGTCCGGCACGGGACGCACGTCAAAGACCACCCGGCCGCTCCACTGTTTCACTTTGACCCCCCCGCGGAGGATCCGCACCGTATCGCACCGGTCCAGTAGCCCGCTTTCGAAGATCTTCCGCAACCGGCGATTCCCGCCGAAGCGGCCGAACGTGCAGATCTGAAAGATCCGGCCATAGCGCTTTTCCGCCTCGGCCACCGCCCGGCCTTCGGAAATGAACCGCGTCATCGGTTTCTCGCACATCACATCCTTGCCGGCAGCCATGGCGGCGACGGACATCAGGGCGTGCCAACCCGGCGGCGTGGCGATGGCCACCACGTCGACATCCTTACGTTCCAACACGCGCCGATAATCGGTGTAGATGGTCTTGTTATCGGCCCGATCCAGGAAGCGCACATCGCATTGGGCCAGCATGCGAATGCCGTCGCCCATCGAGCGGAACGTGCCTCGACCGCGGCCGCCGCAACCGATCAATGCCCCTCCAAACTCCTCACTGGGGGGCGTTTGGCCTCGCCCCAGTACGTTCCGCGGCACGATCGTCGCGGTGGCCACCCCCGCCGCCGCCGTTCCCAAGAACTGCCGGCGACTGATGTCCCATGCTTGCGATTTCATGAATCTGTCTCCTTCGATGGGGATTTTCCGCACACAACTACCTGAAGCTCACCAATACCAGCTTAAACCCGCGTGTCAACCCACCTTACGGCTCGGATGCCCGAAAACAAGACAACCAGCCAGCCCAGCAGGCTGATCGCCCCTCCGGCATAGAACCGCCAGGGGCGATACTGGAAACGCACGATGTGACGGCCCGCAGGCAGCCAGACGCCTCGAAAAATTCGGTTCGTCCGCAGGATCGGGACACGCTCCCGGCTACCCTCCGCATCCAACCGGGTGGCGATCCAGCCCGGATAGTAGAAGTCGTTCAGGATGACCAGACCGGGCCGGGCCAGTTGGACTTGGAGATCGACCCGCTGCGCGTCGCGGAACAGCACGTGACACGTGGCGGGCGGCTCCGCCTCGTACGACGGTTCGTCTTCGCCCGCCCGCAACGCCTCGGCGGCAACCGCACACGCCTCGATCACCGCCTCGCGGCGCAGATCGCGTGGCCGGCCGCCGGGAAACCACACCTCCCGCGTCCGTTGGGCCAGCGTCCGCGGTGTTCGGGTTGTCAACGGCGGAAGCGCTTCGATCCGATGAACCACCCAGGCTCGAGGAAACGCGTGCGGATTGAACCAGAGCGAAGCATTCGGCGGGACGTTGGCCGGATCCCCCAACTCGATCCGCCGACCCCCCGGATACGCCGCATCTCCTGGCAACAGAACGTACCGGGCGCCCAACGCATTCAACACGCCCGTCGCCGGCTCCCAGGAACCATCCGGACGCTGCCAACCATGCCGGCGGGCCACACGCAAGGTGGTCGCAAAATCGCTCGAAGAGAACGTGCCATAGGTCTCCACCAACTCCAATCCGCGCGTCAAATGGTGCTTGGGGAACAGCGTCCGGACTTCCCAGGCGACACGCTGCTCCGGCCGTTCGGGCGAAACCGACTGCGACCATTGGGCGGGCAGCCAGCGCCGCCGGGTTCCGCGATGCACCCGCAGCAAATCCTCCGCTTCCGCGGGAGGAGCGTGCTGGTGAATGGCCATCGCGGCATGGCCCGGCTGCTGCCACCAATGACGCGGCGCGGTCGGGATCAGCCAGTGATGGGCGATCGCCAGCTCCAGCGCGGTCAATCCCAACAGCAGGGCCGGCAGATAGCGGCGAAAACGCGCGTGGCGAACCGACAACAGCAGACTCACAACCCCGCTGACCACCGCCGTGTGCCCGAAAGCCTGTCGGAGATCACCCAGTGAACCGGGCACATCCAACGGACCGAATAGACCGTCAGGCGGGACCTGGTCCAGCCAACCAGCCCATAGCGGCCCCAGCCACCAGGTGGCCGCCACGGCCAGCGCACTGAGGACCGCCAACCCGCAAGCCCCGCGCGGCAAGCGGGCGGGCGGCGAGTGGCGCATCCGGTCCAGACCCTCCGCCGCCAGCAGACTGAACCCCAACGTGGCGACCACAAAACACTTGGCCGGGAAACGGAACAGGGCATAGCCCGGCAGCAGAACCACCATCGCCCAATACAGGCCACCCACCGGCTGGCCGAACCAAACCTCCTCCGGCGCCGCCCCACTCCATCCGGCTCGGAGTTCATGGACCAACCAGCCGACGCCATACCAGCCCAGACTGCCGAAGGTCCCGGCCAACACGGCGACCACCGCCCAGCGCACGGACAGCGGAGCGCCTCGCCAGCGCCATGCTCCCAGAGCGAGCAGCAACGGGGCCAGGCCCAGGTACAAAGAAGGGGCCCAGATCCGACCCTCCCCCCTAAGGCCTGCGGTCCAGCGGCGGGGGATCGGAAACATCCGCCCGGAGAAGTTCGGCCAGACCAGTTCGCCCAAATGCCAAGGGGCAACGCTGAATTGGTAGATGTGCCCGTGATGCCGCCCGTCTTCGGGAACACCAAACAAACCCGGTACCACACTTCCGTCCCCGCGCGCGGCCGCCGGCCTCCGCCAAAATTCCGGCAGCTCGTAGATGCTGCGGGGAGATTCGAACAGAGCCCGATCACTGCCCGCCGACCACTCGGCGGAGGGAAGAATCTGCACCGCGGCCAGGACCCCGGCTGCCAACGCTGCCGCGGCCAGCCACAGAGCGGCCGGCCACAATCGCCGCTCGGCCCCGGACGCCGGTGGCGACGATGCCGGCTCGGATTCCACCGATTCGGCGGTTGGAGCCTTCCTCGTTCGCCGCTTGGCTTCCCGCCAGCGCAAGCCGGCCAGCAGGGCGGCCAGCAGTCCGGCATGATAAGCTGCCTGCGGATCCCCGCCCAGGATCATGACGGACCAAATCGCCCCGGTGATCAGGGCCCGATGCAGGTTCCGTTCGACCAGCAAACGATCGGCCGCGGCGACGGCCAGCGGCAACCACGCGGCGCCGACCAGGAAGACCACGTTGCAGTATTGAAACAGAACCGCACCGCCCAGCGAATACGCTTGCCCCGCCAGCATGGCGGCCGCCGCCGACTTGCCCCAGTGCCGAGCCAATCGATACGCGGCCCAAGCCGCCAGCAACCCATGGCCGATTACGTACAGATGGTACTTCGGGACAAAGTCCAGCGGCAACAGGAACAGCAGCTTGCCGGGATAAAACACGCTGGAGGTCGCATCCGCCAACACGGGCAGTCCGGTGTTTTCCTGAGCGTTCCACAAGGGGATCCGCCCCGCACCCCATTCCTGATACGACCAGCGAAACAGCGGGTGGTAATAATGGGCTGCATCTCGAAAGGCAAACGTCCGCCCGGTCAGCAAGGCGGGCCCGAACAACCCGAGGAAGGGCAGCACCACCGCCAGGCTCAGCAGCAACGAGCGGCAGCCCGCGGAGATCCGATTGCTGGCCATACTCGCGAACTCAAAAACGTATCACCGAAATCGTCTGACCGGGGGCGAAATCGGTTCTGCCCCCCGGAAAAAGGGCCAACCCGGAGGCCTCGGCCAGGCTCTTCAAATCCGGCATCCCCCGGGGGTCCAGCAGCCGCACGACCATCTTCTCGTTCTGCCGCTCCAAGCGAACCGGATGGTAAGTGGGCCGATCGCCGCGCTGGTGGTATGCGTCCGCCAGGTGCGCTTGAATTCGAACGGGCTCGTCCACCGGGTAACCTGCCAGGGCCGTGATCGCCGGCCGGACGAACAGATAGAAGCACACCAGGGCACTGACCGGATTGTCCGGCACCCCGAAAACGAATCGCCGGCCGCGGGCGTGACCGAGTGTGCCCAGCCAGAAGGTCCGTCCCGGGGAAACACGGACTCCTTGAAACACCCGCTCGACACCCAAGTCGCGAAGCACTCGCGGCACCATCTCCATCGCCCCGGTCGTCACACTGCCGCACAACACCAGGGCATCCTCCCGAAAACCCTGATTGATTTGGCGAGTCAACTCGGGTTCCGTATCCAAGGCGATTCCCCGGTCCACGGCCTGGCCACCCGCGGCCTGAATCAGGGCTCCCAGCATCGGCCCCGTGCTGTTGCGGATCTGGCCCGCCCCGGGGACTTCGGCCGGGGAAACCAATTGGTCACCAACCGCCAGCACGCTTAGCCGGGGCTGCGGGTGCACCAGCACCTCCAACCGCCCGACCTCGGCGAGGATTCCGATCTCGATCGCGGTCAGCCGATGCCCTTGGGACAACACCGTCTGCCCTCGCTGCAACGACGTGCCTCGAGGCAAAATGTGCTGGCCCGGACGCACGTTCGGCTCCTCCAGGTGGACCAGCGGCAGGTCGCCCGAGTCGTCCGCTTGGGCCCGTTCCCCGGGGACCACCGTGTCGGCCCCTCGAGGAACCGGCGCCCCCGCCATCACCCGCGTGGCCATGCCCGATTGCAGCGGCTCACAAGGAATGTCCCCGGCCCGCACTTCATCAATCACCATGAAATCGCCGCGCCCACCCCGCATATCCGTCGCCACCACCGCATAGCCGTCAACCAGGGCCTTGTCGTAAGGCGGCGAATCGATGTCGCTGAGGATGTCTTCGGCCAATACCCGCCCGACCGCCTGGCTCAGTGGCAACCGTTCCGCCTGACGCGGCTCGGTGCGCTGATAGATCGCCGCCAACGCTTGTTCAATCTCAATCATGATTCCCCCTTCCGAGAAAAGGTGTCAGGACTCATTTGCCGGAGACCGGCCCGTAGGGTGCTTCGCACAAATGAGTCCTGACACCTTTTCTCCTTCTTTCTCGGACTCGTTCCGTGACTGGTTGCCCTGAATACCTCTCTCTCTCCGCCCTCTGGCTCCCCACCGGTCCTGCACCGGTGGGAGCCCGGTTTGGAAACTAAGCCGCGCAGCCCGTCCCCCACGGCGTAGTTGCCAAACCTCGCCGCCACCGGTGCAGGACCGGTGGGGGGCGACAGTGCTGCGGCGGAATGGGAACAAAAACGGGATCAAACCAATTGGCCTTGACTCGCACAAATTGAACACGCCAGTCTTGACACATTTTCTCGACTCATTGTTTCTTATCGCTTTTTTCTCGAGTGACCCTTAGCTGGAGAAACCGCTCCAGCAACCGCGAACCCACGTCGGTCAGGAAACTCTCCGGGTGGAACTGCCAGCCTTCCAAAGCAAATCGCTTGTGCCGCAGCCCCATAATCTCCCGATCGCCCCCCGGCGCGTCCGCCCAAGCCGAGACTTCGAAGTCGTCACTGACCGTATCGGGCTGAACCACCAGACTGTGGTAGCGTGTGGCCGTGAACGGACTCTCCAGCCCCGCGAACAACCCCCGCTTGTCATGATAGATGTGATCGGTCTTGCCGTGCATCAGCTTCCGGGCCCGGACGATCGTCGCCCCACAGGCCTGTGCGATCGATTGGTGTCCCAGACAAACTCCCAGAATAGGTAGTTTTCCGGCCATGTGTCGCACACACGCCACCGAAATCCCTGCTTCGTTGGGAGTGCAAGGCCCCGGGGAGATGATCAAGTGGCTCGGATTGCGCGACTCGATTTCCTCGATCGTGATCTTGTCGTTACGATGGACTCGGATGTCGATCGCCGGGTCCAGCTCACCCAACCGCTGAACCAAATTGAACGTGAACGAGTCGTAGTTGTCGATAATCAGGATCATTGGGTGGCTGAGCAGCATCATCGGGGTGGAAAAAATGCGGCCACCGGTGCGAGCTGACCGGATCGGCCACGATATGATAACCGCAAAAGCCTCGCGCGTAGAGCGGTTCGATGAAAGAATTGAT
>SLEY01000485.1 GCA_007124535.1 Planctomycetaceae bacterium | reverse complement strand
GGCCCAGCCGCACAGCGACCTGTGGAGTCTGGCAGCCGTGTTTTATCACCTCCTGACGGGACAGTATCCTCGCGACACGACCGGCAGCGAGCCACTTTCGGGTATCCTCGATTCGGAAACCGTCCCGATTCGCGAGCGCAATTCGCAGGTTCCCAAGCCGGTCGCCCAGGTCATCGACAGGGCATTGGCTTCCAATCCCAAGAAACGGTTCCCGGACGCGGTGCGAATGAAGGCCCATCTTCGGCGGGCCTTTGAACGCGTTCGGGCGGATCGACTCTGAGATCCCCTGACAAAACCCTGTCGGTATGGCAGCCGGTGAAATCGGCCGACACCAACTGTCTGGCCAGTTTGGCAACCCTCGAAAAATGTCTGCGGCCCGATCAAACAGCGGCGACTGAGCTTTCCATCGAGAGCGGGCAGGACCCGTCCCAGGACCACCTCTGCAAAGCACGTGTCCCCGTCACGTTCTGCAAGGCGGGTGACTTCGTGTCGGTGAAGATTGAGCGATAGGCGCCAGAAGTTGCAGAATGAAGCGATTTGGAACAGCCATTTTCTATAATGGTAGGAACGCTATAATATAACGATAACGTTCCATGAGGCAGTCCGAGTTAGTCAGCCACATCGTGTGGCCGGGTAGGGTTGTGCCGGTGACTTTCCCGCTCCAAAAGATAACCGGAATAGAAATGGGGCAGCGGTTAAAACCTCCCGCTGCGGTCGCATCCGTTTGGCGAAGCGGATTACGAATTTATGCTATATGGCGAGGGAAGCCGGGTTCTGCGCCCAGCCAACCCTTGTCCTCTACGGCGCACAGCCGGAATTGCGACATATTAGCTTGCTTAACACTGCGCCAGGAGCAACGGTTTTTACCAAAGCCCGCCGGCCCCGGGCAGCCTATGGCGAAACGGGACACCCGCTGCCAAGATGGTTGCATGGGCTGTCCGGTTTCGCAGCGGTGGCGTGTTCCCGTCCCACAGGCCGCATTCGTCGCAAATCGCGGCTCCCAAGCTGAGGTGCAGGGTCGGGCCCCGGCAAACAACACCCAGCCCGTGTCCTTGTCGGTTCGGGTGATGACCATTCGACGTTCTTCTGGCAAGTTTTCTCCCGTCACTCGGGCTGTATGGCCGTGGGATGCGGGCAGACTCGCAGCCGGTACAGCCGAGTTCGGGGGCATCTTGAACGGTGGATGGCAAATCCGGCTGGGAACCGTTGCGGGATTCTGGCTGGCCACCTGCCCCAAAACTGGACACCCCCATTGCACCATGCCTCAACGGAGGTGTCCAGTTTCGGGAAACGCCGCGTGCTTCCAGAAGCTCGGCAGAGGCTGGTTTGGTAAAAAAGCGGTGTGCTGGCAGACAGGAAGCAAGCTAATTCCGCGAACCGAGACCCCGTGTTTTTTACAAAAACCGAACGGTTCTGCCGACTACCCAAGTCACCTCCAAACAGCACCAGCACCGGGCTGTCCCCCGGAGAAGCCCCAGGACGCTCTCTGATGCGACTTCTGCCGGACGGGATAACGAGTGGTGCGGAACTGAAACGGGCGTGTACGGGGCGGAGAGGGGCACGGGTGGTGAGTGCGATGGTGGGTTTCTCAGTTGCGCTCACCGGGAAGCACGCAGCGAGGTCGATGGGCTGCTCGCTAGGACTGCTCTGGTGCCGTTCCTTCGAACTCGGCATGGATTTGCTTGATCAGCCAAGCTATGGCTGCCTTGAGCTTTTCCAAGGCGTCGGGGGTTGTCAGGTGCTCGAACGGAATTCGTGCCCGCCGGGTCATCACGTCATCTGCAAAGTGGATACCGGGGATCTCATGGATCTTGGCGAGCATTTGCCGTCTCGCGGTCTCATCGCTGAACGGTGGTTTGTTGCACAGCCAGTCAAAGCGGAATATGAACCATCCCCTTGTGCTCAGCCGGCATACGTGGAACTTGGCATTGCCGTGGGTGATGACGGGAACAATACCACCCTCCGTCGCGCCAGTTCCCCAGTAGACGTAAGTCACCTGCGGTGCGATCCAATGGAGCAGTTCTTCGGCCACCCTGCGTGCTTCATCGCCCTTCTGTACCGACACAGCTTCCATGAACATCGGTTCGTCCCACGGCTTGCCCGCCTTGGCACCTGGAGGCCGTGCCGTCTCCCTTTGCCCGAGAACTCGGGGAACCAGTGTGGTCATGCCATCGCCGACGAACTGCTTGATCTCGATGGCCAGTACCTCTGCAGGGTCCATTTGGGTGTTCAGGAACTCCACGATCCGCCGCAACTCCAGTGGAATCGAATCTGCCACGAAAACCAGTCTGATCCTGCCGGCCTGGAGGTTGGCCTTCACTTGTTGCCAGAAGTCGTCGATCTCCCGATCATCATCCAGAAACGCCGTTAGCAAGTCGCCCGGGGCTTCTTGTGTCTTCGCGCAGCGTTCCTGGAACTTGGCTTGAATCTTCTCCAACGGCCAGTATGCGACCGCGTTGGCAGCGTAGTCGAGCAGCTGACCGACAACCTTCCGGCGAATGTCCGTGTTTGTGCTTCGCTTCACTTCGACGAGCGTAGGAATCGCATCTTGGTCGAGAAAGAGGTGATCGAGGGACCAGCGTTCGACATCACCGTCTTGGCTGGCGACGGCCATCTCCCGAGTCACCAAGAGCCACCGGCGGGGTTCTTCGCTGTCGATCTGGTCTCCGGCCAGAAGATCAGGGTGCTTGGCCAGGAGTTCCTGTAAGGTGCTCTCGGCGTCGTAATCTGTCTCCTTCATCGGCGTCGCCTCGCCCTGATCGTTCAGATGAAAAATGCGTCCCACCATGGTTCTGCTCGATGCGCTCAACTTTGGTTCTCTTGCAAAAGGGGGGGATTACTGATTCCAACCGCAAAAACACCTGGCCGCGACTCGGGATCGGGCACATCCGGCCGATTCCACGCCCACTGCACAATGCTTTCGATCACGTGGCTGTCCCAATGGATTCGTGAGTCGGTGCTGGTCACCTTTTAATTGCCTTCAACTCCCTTTCGACTTCGCGTTCGAGTCGGGCCAGGACGGCGGCGGTCCCGAGTTCGGACTTTTTGACCTTCATGGCGTCCGCGATGCGGTGACCGGCATCGAACGAACTGTGAAGCAGGGGCCCGGGGACTTCCAGACGGGCCT
>SLEY01000453.1 GCA_007124535.1 Planctomycetaceae bacterium | reverse complement strand
TGTGAATTGTCATCAGTGCCGATTGGAGTGTCCGGCCCTGGTGGACATTCCCCGATTGGTGCAGGAGGCCAAGGCCCAGTATGGGGCGACCAATGGTCTGCGTTTTGGCGATTGGGTGATGACGCGCATGGATTGGTTCGCCGCCTGGGGTTCGCGCCTGGCTCCGCTTGCCAACTGGGGGATCCGCAATCGCCGAGTGCGCTGGTTGATGGAGAAGACGCTGGGGATCGCCCAGGGCCGCAAGTTGCCGAGTTTTTCCCGCCGCAGTTTCCTGCAGCACGCGCACCGCCGGCGTTTGACCCGCCCCCCGCGCGAAAGTGGCCGCAAAGTGCTCTATTTCGTGGATACCTTCGCCAATTGGTGCGATCCCCTGCTGGCCCGAGCTGTGGTTGCGATCCTGCAGCACAACCGGGTGGCGGTGTACGTCCCGCCGGAACAGGCGCCCAGTGGGGCTGCGGCCATCGCGATGGGCCGGGTCGAATTGGCCCGAACCTTTGCCGCTCGCAACGTCGCCCTCTTGGCAGACGCCGTCCGCCAAGGCTACCACATCGTGTGCAGCGAGCCGACCGCGGCCCTGTGCTTGAAACACGAGTACCTGCATGTCTTGGACGAAGGGGACGCCCGCTTGGTCGCGGACCACACCAGCGAAGTTTGCACCTACCTCTGGCGATTGCACCAATCGGGCGCCCTGAAATTGGACCTGGCCCCCGTCACCTGCAGCTTGGGCTACCACCAACCGTGCCATCTGCGAGCCCTGCAGGTGGGTAGCCCCGGCGAAAATCTGCTCGGCCTCCTCCCCGCACTCAAAATCCATCGACTGGACCGAGGTTGTTCCGGGATGGCCGGCACGTTCGGGTTGCGGCAAGCGAACTATCGCATCAGTCTGCGAACCGGCTGGGGGTTGATCTCGTCGCTCCGCGATCCGGCGATTCAAGCCGGCGTGACCGAATGCAGCGCCTGTAAGATCCAGATGGAGCAGGGCACGACGAAACCCACCGTTCACCCCTTGAAAGTCATGGCGCTGTCCTACGGCCTGCTACCCGAATTGAACCCGCTGTTAGCCACGCGAGGCGAGGACTTGGTGATCACTTGAAGCGATCGGTGTACCTCTTTGCGGCCGCCCGCCAGACCTGCGGGCGATCCGTCCTCCAGTTGGAACTGCCGGCCACGGCCACCGTCGGCGATCTACGGCGAGCGATCGTCCAGCAAGTTCCCGACCTCGCCCCCCTACTGGCACGCTGCCATCTCGCATTGGACAACGAATACGCGCCCGATACCCACCCACTGGCATCCGCAAACGAAATCGCCTGCATCCCCCCAGTCAGCGGCGGCTAAAACCCACCCTCCACCGAAAAGAATCGAACGACAGAAGGATAATCGCCGCACGAAACCAAGACCAGTCCCAAGTATAGTTCTTAGTTTTTTTTGGTGGTCCACCCCGGGGAGTCCGATATTGATCCAAGTCGAACACCTGACGAAGCGTTACGGTCGGTTCACCGCGCTCGAGGACTGCTGTTTGTCGGTTCCCGAAGGGGAAATTCTCGGTTTGCTCGGGCCGAACGGCGCGGGAAAGACGACCTTGCTTCGGCTGCTTCTGGGTTATCTCCGGCCCACCAGTGGATCCGCGACCATCGGCGGCTGGTGCTGCAGTAACCATTCGGTGCAGGTGCGCCGCCAAACGACCTACCTGCCGGGCGAAGTCCGCTTGTTCGGCCAGATGCGGGGGCGCGAGATCCTGCGCTTCTTCGCCGAAGTACGGCCGGAAGGGAATTTGCAGCGCTCGCTGAAACTGGCCGAGCGTTTGGAACTGGCTCTGACCGCGCGCGTGGCTTCCATGTCCACGGGCATGCGGCAGAAATTGGCCCTGGTCGCCACGCTGGCTGCCGAAACGCCGCTGGTGATCCTGGATGAACCGACGTCGAATCTGGATCCGACGGTGCGGCGGGTGGTGGCCGAGATTGTCGATGAGTTCCGCCAGCAGGGACGCACGGTGCTGTTCTCCTCGCACGTGTTATCGGAGGTCGAGGAGGTTTGCGACCGGGTGGCGTTCCTACGTGCGGGGCGGCTGGCGCATGTTCAGGTGATGCAGGAATTGAAGCGTCGCCACCGGATCCAGGCGGCATTGAGCGGCCCGCTGCCGCCACCTCCGGGGGAACTGAAAGGCGAGTTGCGGATCCGCCGGGAACGGCCCGGCGTGTTCGTCATCGAAACCCCGGGGGAACTCAAGCCGCTGTTGCAGTGGTTGGGAACCCTGCCTTTGGAAGAAATCAATGTGCAATCGGTCGGTTTGCGCTCCCTGTACGACCGCATCCACGACGCCGAGCCCGTTTCCGCTGTGCCTCCCCAAGGATGAGTCCGACGCATGAACCGATCGCTGTTGAACAAATCGATCCTGGAAGGCCGGTTCCTGCTGGCCGCCTGCACGATTGCCCTGCTGGCTTTCTGCTGGACTCGCGTCTGGCTGGTGAGTCAGTTCGAGATGAGCCGCTTTGAGACGGTGATCGAGCAGTTTCGGGATTGGGAGCACTTTTCGCCCGTGCCCTTTGAACACCTGGTCACCTACACCGGTCGGGTGGCGATGGCCTACGATGAACCGATCTTGCTGCTGTGCGTCTTCCTGTGGGTCATCGCGCGGGGGTCGGATTGTGTCAGCGGCGAGATTGGCCGCGGGACGATGGAAATGCTGCTGGCCCAGCCGGTCAGCCGCATCCAGGTGCTGTGGTCGCAGGCCACCGTCACCCTTGCCGGGCTGGCCCTGCTGGCACTCACGTCCTGGCTGGGCCTGTACCTGGGCGTTCACACCAATACGATCGAGGAGCCCCGCGCGCCGGTGTGGACCATTCCTTGGCTGGGTTGGCAACTGCCCGACCCGCTGGCCGCCGAAGAGATCGTGCGGCGACCGATGGCCGACAAAGTCGACATGACCCACCTGATCCCCGCTGCCGTCAATCTGTTTTCTCTGGGATTTTTCCTGGCGGGACTCAGCAGCCTGCTCTCCTCCTGCGACCGCTACCGCTGGCGAACGATCGGGCTGGTGGTGGGGATCTACATCGTCCAATTGACGATCAAGATCGTCGGCCTGGCCTCGGAACCCCTGGCGTGGCTCTGCCGCTTCAGCTTCTTCACCGCCTACGAACCCGCCCGATTCGTCAGCATCGCGGTCTATCATCCCGAATCGACCTGGAGCCTGATCCTCCGCAACGAAGTCGGGGACTGGAACGGCCTGGGTCCTTTGGGCTACAACCTGATCCTGCTGACGATGGGACTGGCTGCCTACCTGGGAGCCACTTTGATCTTCCACCGGCGAGACCTGCCCGCCCCTTTGTAACGTGAGGCGTCTTCTCCGAAAGGTCCGGATACGGCATGGACCGGGTGCTGGCCATCACGTCCAGGCTGTTATCGGCGATCTCCGACGTCAGGACCCGGAGTCAGGCGCCGGGAAAGATTGTCTGCCCCGCGCGGGAAAAACCGCGAATTCCCCCCGCCGCCCTGGTCGCCTGATCGCGAGTCATCGGATCCGACGCTCGGCCCAAGGCACCAGTTTCTCCCGAAAAATCTTGGCATTGTGACGGATATCCACCGGCAGGCGGCGCCGCAACAGAATCCGTTGCACCCTTCGCGTCCGGGGGTGCGAAGCCGCCAACTGCTGCAGTTCCGCCTCCAGACGCTGCCGCTGGTCCGCCGAGCGGGGGTAGTGTTCGGGCCAAGGTTCGACGACCAGCACCGGAACGTGTTGCCCGGCGGGTCCCAATCCGATCAAGGCCGAACGATACACGGCCGGATGCCCATTGAGAATCGCTTCGCACGGGATGGTGTACATCGGGCCGTCCGCCGTCTGCAGCCGGTGCGACTTGCGGCCGCAAAACCAGAAACGATCCTGATCGTCCAAGTAGCCCAGATCGCCGATGCGGTGCCAGCGGGTGTCGCCGTCGACCACTTTGTGCAGGGCATTGGCCTCACAGCGAGTCACGTACTCGGAAGTCACCACCGGGCCCCGGACCATCAACTCGCCGATCTCCCCCCGCGGAAGCTCGATCGCCTGATCAATCGTGGCGATCGGGCCATCGTCGATCCGGATCACCTTCCACTCGATCCCCGGAAAACGATGCCCTACGCACGTGCCCGCGCCCTCGGCCGAGTGGGAAACCGTCTCGGCCAGCACCTCACTCGCTGCGATCGAAGCCACCGGCAGCGACTCGGTCGCACCATACGGCGTGTGCACATCGCCCTCGGGATGAATCACCTGTTTCATCCGCTGCAGCACATGCGGCGGCACCGGAGCGCCGGCCGAAAGCACTCGCTGTAAACTCGGCAAACCCACCCCCTGATGCTCGCAGTACCGGCCCACGACGTTCCACAGCGCCGGCGAACCAAACGACTGGGTCACCTGCCAGTCACCAGCGGCTTCCAGAATGTTCCGCGGATCCACTTCGGCCGGCCGCGTCGCATCCATCACGGGAATGACCGTCGTCACCCCCATCGCACAGTTGAACAGACCGAAGAGGGGAAAGCAGGCCAAATCGATCTCGCCAGGCTCGATCCTGTAGAAATCCCGCAACTCGACCACCTGGCGATCGAAATTGCCATGGCGATACAAGACCCCTTTGGGCGGACCGGTGCTGCCGGTCGTAAAAATAATGGCGGCCGGGTCGTCCGCCCGGGTCGCGCTGGGCTCGAACCCCTCACTCCGCTGCCGCTGGCGGAGTTGGGCGATCGTGGGCCCGCCCCAAAACCAGCGTCTGCCCACGGTCAGGTTCCACCGGGCCCGGGAAAATCGACGGCGCAGCACGCAACGGATCGCATGCGCCAGAGGAATCGCCACGAAACCGTCCGGTTGAACCTCTTCCAAACAACGCACCAAACTGCGGCGCCCCATCCCCGGATCGACCAGCACGCAAACGATGCCCGCTTTGAACAACGCAAACACCAGCGAGATAAAATCGATGCTGGGCCGTACCATCAACACCAGACGGGCCCCCTGAGGAACCCCCATTGCGCGGAGCCCGTCCGCCAGCAGGTCGCTATCCGCATCCAACTCGGAAAAACTAAGCGTCCGATAGGTCCGCCGACCATCCCGGCCTCGCCGACCCGGCTCGACCACCGCGATCCCGCCGGGATCCGCTGCCGCGGTCCGGGCCAATCGCCGACTCACATTCACATGCTCTGCTTCCATCGAGTCCTCGTCGATAAGGGCGTCTCGCACCTTTCAACCGGAGAATACGACAACAACCTGCCCCATGCAACCCCCGCAGTCGGCAGGTCGGTGCGTCGGTAGGTCGGTAGGTCGGTAGGTCGGTGGGTCGGTGGGTCGGTGGGTCGGTGATCGTTTTTTTCACCCATTCACACTGAGACTTGGCCTTTCTCCCCTCGCCCCGGTACTCCGGGGAGAGGGGAACCCGTGTGCTTTGCCCGTGTGCTTTGCCTGCCAAGAACCAGATGATTTGGCAATTTCGTGCCACATTACGTCGTGCAATGTCTCGCGATACCTGCCACGCCTCCGATCGCCGCCATGGTCGCGTAACGTCCACGCACATCACGATTCGGTCGGTAAGTAGGTGCTTGGTGACTTGATCCGGTTCGACTCGTACTCGTACTCAGCATCGCGGTACTCGTACTCGATCGACCTTGCGTCGGTGGGTCGGTAGGTCGGTGGGTCGGTGAGGCAACTCGCAGGAAATAATCTACCGCGCTGGGCGAGGGTCTCCGACCCCGCCGAAACCGCCGAGTGGCTCGGTCAGAGACCGGCCACAGCGCGTGGTGAGTGGCCGGCTGGTCGGGTCGGTTCTTTGGTGGAGGTGGGCGCCATTGGCTGTGTGGTCGTTTCCGCCTCCGGGCCGGAAAACCGCAACCTGATTCTTCGATGCAAAGACCAAGCGCAAAGCACAAAAATCCCCGACAATCGTTAAACTCGACTCAAGTTACCAAGTCGGATTGGTCGAACCTGTTGGAGAACATCTTGCTGTTATTTCGTTTCCTTGTCGTTTGAGGGCCAAGCCGTTATGATCGGAATTCGTCGAGCGTCCAGCACCACGGAGCGCAGAACAAGGCCGTTCTGGGGGTGGCTTGGCATCGCCATGCTGGCTTTCGCCTCGGGATGTGCTGTTTGCGCCAGTCCGTTCGACAGTCACTACCCGACCTATGGTGGCAGCTGGCAGCGGGGTCACCCTTCGGAGGGTCGAGTGGGGTCCGTATTTCATCCGACGGGGGAGGTGGTCGTCCGTTCGGAAGAGAGTTTTGTGTCGGCGGAAGGCTGGGATCCGGCGGATGACGGTTGGCTGGACGAAGACGATTGGGGCGAATTCGACGGATGGGGGCCCCCGGATGTGGATTGGGAAGGCGAGGATCCCGCGTTGCCCGAACAACCGGATCGCCCGGATTCCCCCGACTGGGCCGCCATCATGGGCGAGTGATGCTCGAAATCGATCCGTCGAGTTCGCTGTGAACACAAGGAAGCTTCCCGAACTTGGGGGATCCTAACGGATGTCGCCGACGAATGTACCCGAGTTGCTTCTGCTGGATCCGCACGACGATGTGGCGGTGGCAACGCGTGATCTGACGCCCGGCCAGACGGTATCGGCCGGTTCCGCCTCGCCGGTGACTTTGGCGGATTCCGTGCCGATGGGTCACAAAGTGGCCTTGCGAGCGATCGCGCGGGGCCAGATCGTTCGGAAGTATGGCCATCCGATCGGGCTGGCCGACCAGGCGATCGGCAAGGGCGCGTGGGTACATACCCATAACTTGAGTTTCGCGGAGGTAGCCGAGAGTGGTATTCCACCGTTACAGACGCCTCCACCGCCTACCCCCCTGGTAGACCAGTCTTTTCAGGGCTATCGGCGAGCGGGCGGGCGATTCGGCACCCGGAATTATCTGGCGGTGATCTCGACCGTGAATTGCTCGGCATCGGTCAGCCGGTACGTGGCGCGCCATTTCGATCGCGACGCCCTGCGCGATTATCCGCATGTGGATGGCGTCATTGCGATAACCCATCATTCGGGCTGCGGAATGCCGTACGGGGGCCCGGCGCACGACATGCTCGACCGGGTGCTGGGCGGGATCATGAGCCACCCGAACGTCGGCGGCTGCCTGCTGATCGGGCTGGGTTGTGAGCAGGCGACCAGCGAACATCTGTTCGAGAGCTTGCAAGTGGCGCCGATCGAGGGCCTTTCGTCTCCCGTCGAGCCGATTCCCGTGCTATCGATCCAGCACGCCGGAGGCACGTCGCGCACGGTCGAGTCGGGGGTCGAGCAGGTTTGGCGGATGCTGCCGCGGGTCGATGCCGCGCGGCGGGAAGCGGCGCCGGCCAGCGAGTTGATCCTGGGACTGGAATGCGGCGGATCGGACGGGAACTCGGGAATCACGGCCAACCCCGCTCTGGGCGTGGCCGCCGACCTGCTGATCGCCTGCGGCGGAACCGCGATTCTGTCGGAAACGCCCGAGATCTATGGGGCCGAATCGCTGTTGGCCCGGCGTGCCGTCTCGGCCGAGGTGGCTCAGAAACTGCTCGACCGCATCCGCTGGTGGCAGCATTATACCGAGCAGTTCGGCAGCCGCCTGGACAACAACCCTTCGGTGGGCAACAAGGCGGGCGGCTTGACCACGATTGCCGAGAAGTCGTTGGGGGCGATTGCCAAAGGCGGTTCGACCGCCTTGGTCGACGTTTATTCCTATGCCGAGCGGGTCCGGGCCAAGGGCTTGGTCGTGATGGATACGCCGGGTTACGATCCTGCCAGCGTGACCGGGATGGTTGCGGGAGGAGCCAATGTGGTCGTGTTCACCACGGGTCGAGGCAGTTGTTTCGGCTGCAAGCCGACGCCCTGCATCAAAGTTGCGTCGAACACCCCGATGTATGAGCGCATGATCGACGATATGGACGTCGACGCGGGCGTTGTATTGCAAGGTGGTTCGCTGCAAGCGATGGGGGCCGAGATTTTCGCGCGGGTCCTGGCGGTGGCCAGCGGGAAGCCGACGAAGAGCGAGGTGCACGGGATCGGCGAGGAGGAATTTCTGCCGTGGATTGTCGGCCCCATGCTGTAGGAGGCGTCCGGACCCAACGCGTATGAAAGCACAGCCAAGTACCTTGGTGGTGACGGCCACCTACAACGAGATTGAGAATCTGCCGCGTTTGACCGACGAGATATTTCGGCTGGACCTGGACTTGCAGATGCTGGTAGTCGACGACAACTCGCCCGACGGGACCGGCCGCTGGTGCGATCGGCGGGCGGCTGAGGATCCGCGGTTTCGGGTCCTGCACCGGCCGTCGAAACAGGGGCTGGGAACGGCGACCAAAGCCGGGTTCCAGTACGCCTTGGATCGCGGTTTCGACTTGGTGCTGGTTCTGGATGCGGATCTGAGTCATCCGCCCCGCGCGATTCCCCGGTTACTGGCGGGCATGGCGGTTGGGCCGGACGAAGCGGGTTATGATGTCATGATCGGCTCCCGTTACGTGCCCGGGGGTCGCATCCAAGGCTGGCCGCGGCATCGCCGCTGGATCAGCCGCTGCCTGAATTTCTATGCCCGCTGGTGGCTGGGATTGCGCGCCCGGGACTGCAGCGGTTCCTTCCGCTGTTACCGTTGCGAACTGCTTCAACAAATCGGCTTGCAGAACCTGCGTTCGCGGGGATATGCCTACCTGGAAGAACTGCTGTGGCGGGCGCAATTGGCCGGGGCGCGTATCGGCGAGACCCCGATCACCTTCACGGACCGCCAGTTCGGCGAGACCAAGATCAGCACGCGCGAGGCGCTGGCCGCGTTGTGGGTTTTGTTCCGGCTGGGACTCCGCCAGCATTCTCCGTTCCGTTCACGCACTCCACGCCGAGCGTAGACTCGAGTGGAAATTTCGGGAAGACGCTATGACCCGCCGCCTGCTATTGGTCATCCCCAGCCTTGACCGGTGCGGGGCCGAAAAACAATTGGTCCTCCTGGCCCAGGGACTGCCGCGTGAAGAGTTCGAAGTCCACGTTGCGGTGCTCACGCGAGATGGCCCCCTGCGAATCCCTCTGGAACGGGCGGACATCCCGGTCACCCTGATCGGCAAGCGCTGGAAACTGGACCCGGCCGCCTATGGACGATTGCTGCGGCACATGCGCCGGCTGCGCCCCCAACTGGTGCATACCTGGTTGTTCGCCGCCAACGCCTATGGGCGCCAAGCGGCCCTGCAGGCCGGAGTCAAACACGTGGTGGCGGGCGAGCGATGTGTCGACCCTTGGAAACGCTGGCATCAGCTGGCGCTGGATCGCTATCTGGCCCGCCACACCCAGCGGATCGTGACCAACAGTCAGGGGGTCGTGGATTTCTACGTCCGCCACGGATTGCCGGCCGGCAAATTCGTGGTCATCCCCAACGCCGTCGTCCCTGCCGATACCCATCGCACGTCTCCAACCAACACGCGGGAATCGCTGGGATTGCCCCCCGATGCTCGGGTGATTCTGGCCGTGAATCGTCTGTGGCCGCAGAAACGAATCAAGGACCTGATCTGGGCGGCGGATCTGTTGAAAGTGCTCCGCGACGATACCCACCTGTTGATCGCTGGTGACGGCCCCCAACGCTGGCGTTTGGAACGCTTCCGCGAGCAGGTCGAGATCACGGACCGAGTCCATTTCTTGGGCGAACGAGACGACGTGCCCCACCTGCTGGCTGCCAGCGACTGCCTCTGGTTGGCCAGCGAGTACGAGGGACAGTCCAACGCGATTCTCGAGGCCATGGCGGCGGGCGTGCCGGTGGTCGCCACCGACATCCCGGGAAACCGCGATCTGGTCGTATCGGAGCAGACGGGCTTTCTGGTCCCCCTGGGAGACCGGGCCGCGTTCGCTCGTCAAACCCAACGGCTGTTAGCCGATCCCGCCTTGGCGGCCGCTTACGGTCAAGCTGCTCGCCAGCGAGTACAGCAGGAGTTCGGTTTCGAAAAGATGGTCCAGCGGCACGTCGCCCTCTACAACCAACTTCTGGCGGATAGCAACGCCCCCCCGGCGACTTCCCCGTAGCGGGGAAAATCCAGGTTTTTCTGCGGAAGCCCGCCACGCGTACTTGTGAAGTGATCATTTTTGCATACGATTAGTAAAAGGATCCAGGTTCTCCCACCCGACCCCTCCCCGATTGGCGGCTCTCATGTGGCCCACAATTCTGCTGGTGATCTACTGCCTCCTGATCGTGTTGGCTTCGCTGAGCGGCGGATTCTTACCCCACTGGCTACGGCTCACTCACACCCGATTGCAGCTCCTGATGAGCTTGGTTGCCGGCCTGATGCTGGGCGTCGCCCTGCTGCACATGCTGCCCCACGCGGTGGTGGAGAATCGTGGAAATCTGGACCGCTCGGTCGCTTGGATGCTCGCCGGACTACTGGTGATGTTCTTCCTGATGCGCGTCTTCCAAGTCCACCAGCATGGTCAACCCGAAGCGGGCGAAGAACATGGCACGGAAGACGGGGGGCGCCATCAAGCAGGCGGCTCCCATCATTTGTCATGGATCGGTCTGGCCGCGGGACTGTCTTTGCATACCCTGATTGACGGGATCGCACTGAGTGCGGCGATGGCCGCCGATCTCCGCCATTCGCCGTGGATGCTGTTCGCGGGCGCCGGCACCTTTCTGGCAGTGTTCGCACACAAGCCGCTGGATGCCCTGGCCATCACGACGGTGATGCAAGCCGGCGGTTGGACTTTACGAGCCCGGGCGCTGGTCAACGCCGCGTACGCGCTGATGTGTCCGATCGGGGCGGGCCTGTTCTTCTTCCTGACCAGCGGCCATTTTGCGGAAATGCAGCAGACGATCATCGGTGCCGCGTTGGCTTTTGCCGCCGGCGTGTTCCTTTGTATCGCGCTGGCCGATATTCTCCCCGAAGTGACCTTTCACACCCATGATCGACTGGCGTTGTCGTCGGCACTGCTGACCGGCGTCCTGTTGGCCTATGGGATCGGGATCTTGGAGTGCGATCATTCCCATTCGCAACACGTTGGTTCCACGCACGTCCACGGGCCGCACTGTGCGGAGCACGGCCACCCGTGATGACAAACTGGGGGGCGTGGCGGGCGTATGGGAGGCAGGGGAAGTATGGCGTGTGTCGGGCGTGTGGGAGCGTTCGTTGCTCAGGGGTCGTGTGCGGGTTGCGTGCCGGAATCGACCAGCAGGTACCCGGCCCAGAACACCGGGTGCGAGGCGGGGATCGAATCGCCCGTTCCATTCAGACGCAGCCGCGGCTCCAGGCTCGGCGCGATCTGCGAATGCGAATTCAACAATACGCTGCGTCGCCAGGCGTTGGAGGGCGAAACGTAGGGCAACTCCTGAGCGTATTCACGCACCAGATCAAACGCGGATTGCCCGCCCAGCGCCCAACGGCTGATCAAAATACTGCGGGTACCCGTCGCCATCAATCCACACAAGGGCAGGAAGATCTCCGCGCCGTTGGTGCTGGCCAAATTGCTGGGACTGGGCGGCAGGTAACCGGGCAAGACGATCTGCTGGGGACGTTTCCAGGGCAGCGCGAACCAGCTGGCCAGATCCCCGCCTGATCTTCCTCGCGCATCCGAGAACGGATTCCATCCGTAGGGCGAGTTGGAACGGACGTCAATTTCGTTCAGTACGATCAGCCGGTCCAGGGTCGTGGCGAACAGGGGCGTGCTGGCAGGCAGCGATTCGGTCAGCCGAACCGTGCCGGGCAAGGATTGCGCGATTTCGTCACTTGCCTGCACCGCTCGATTCGGATCTTCGCCCGTCAGCAACTGGCCTGCAACCACGGCGGTGGCCGCCCGGGGCGGCAGTCCCGGGCCCGGTAGATTGGCCAGGGAGGCAGTGGGGGCATAACGGACGGGGACCCGGGCGATCAGGGGCTCTCCCCCGTCGCCGGACGTGACATGCAGGGCTTCGAACGGTACGTACCACAGCATTCCATCGGGTACGATCACCACTTCTTCATAGGAATCCCACAGCGAAGGTTCGCGGACGTTGGTCAATTGCTGGAGCAGATCGCGCGACTCGGCATGCCAACTGGAATCGTGCAATCGATCCACATCGACCGGCACCCGCCGATTGATCGCACCGATCTTCCCGAGCAATTCCGAGATCCGCTTCCCCAAGGTTTCCGGAGATTCGACCTCCCACAGCGCGATGCGCTCGCTGTCGATGGCCATGGCGGTGACCTGCGGGCCCTGGGCCACGTACGCCAACATCAACTGGCCGGCCGGCATACGGGCCTGGACCTCTTCCAATGCCATCAGGGGCGGGAAGACAAATTCGGCAGCTTCACGGCGGAGCGCAATGCTGCTGAGTTTCCATTCTTGAGCCGCACTGACCTCTTCCAGTTGCTCCAGCAACTGGGATTGTTCGCGACGCTGTTCGTTGGACTCGGGGACTGGGGGCAAATCCCGCAGACGGCGCTGGATTTCCCGGGCTCGGGCCGCCAGTTCCGCGTACTCCGGATAGCGGGCTCGAATGTCTTGTCGCTGCAACAGGGCTTCCGGACTGAGGCTGGCTTCCGGCGCTTCCATGACCCAACGGAGTGCCAGCATCCGGCCGCCCATCGGCAGCGTGCTGAAGAAACGCTGCCTGCGGAGTTGCTCTGCAACGTGAAAGACCTTCTCGGAATCCTTCCGCAGCTTGGCCACCTCGAACCAACGACGCAACGGCCCCGGGCGAGGGGTTGTGATCACGGACAAGGTGTCCAGCGGTTGCGTGAGCCAATCACTCGACTGCGGCTCGCGCAAGAGATGCGAGTACAGATCGTCGGCGACCCGCTGGGTGATCTCGCCCGAGGTGTACAGGTTGTCGGCCAAGGCGATCTGCAACAGCCAGGGCGAACTGGCTTGCTGGAAATCCAAGGCCGTTTTCAACGACCGATTGCCTGCGATCAGGTTCCCGTTCTGAAAGTCGACCAGGGCGGCAATGTACTCGAAACGCCCCCCGATCCGGCCGCTCCGCATATCACGATTGCCGATGGTTTTGCGAGCTTGTGCCAACAACTGGCCAGCCTCCCTCGCCTTGCCGACATGGGCCGCGTCTTCGGCCGACAGGATCGCCAACCAGGCTTCCAAAGCTCGCGAGTTCCGCTGGGCCCAGCTACGAGCAGCCGGGAGGGGGGCATAAGGGCCTTCTTGACCCGTGACCCGATGGACGGTCAACCCGCCCTCGAAAGCCTCTTGCATCAGGTCATATTGCTCCAAGGCGGCTGCCGTGAAAGTGGCCTCCAAGTAATACGTCGCCGCCTGCTCCATCCGGCCTTGCTTGAATGCCAGGTCTCCCAAAGTGACCAAAGCGATGGCCGTCAGGTCATGGTCATATTGGCCGCCCAGCAGCAACGATTGTTTCAGTTCCGAGATCGCCTGATCCGTTTTCCCCGCCGCAGCATACGCCAGCCCCAGTTGGCAACGGATCCATGCTTGGGACCAGTGATTGGGCAGCGTCGGCCGCGAGCCCAGGGCCGCCAGTAATCGGGAGGTCATCGGGGTATGCCGGCCGACCGGACCGGTCAGCTGATGTCGCCGGCGAATCGCCACGGCCGTGGTTCGAGCCACCTCTCGGACGTCCAGGGGGAAAATTTGCGGCAAGGCCACAATGCCGCCCCGGGTCACCGCCTGCTCCGTCTCTTCCGGTGTTTGCCCCACCAGAGTGCCCATCCGACGGGGCAGACGTGCTAACGCCGCATTTCGCTGGCTGACCCCCCACTGGATCGTGTTCCGCACGGTGGAAGCCGAGGGTTCCAGATCCGGATACTGGACCCGATTCATCCAGTTGTTTTGGAACAAAGCCAGTTGCAGTGCCGCTTCGTACTGCTCGAGTGCCTCACGATGCCTCCCCATCTGGTAGTAGCACTCACCCATCATGGTGTAGTAACAGATGGAATCGACCCAACGTCCTTCGGGGCTGCGCATCCCACTCCGCAACGCGGATTCGAAAGCTCTTAGGGCCCCGCGGTAATCCCCGTCATGATAGGCTTCCAACCCAGCATAGTAGGTACGGGAGGGGTAATTCACATCGGCTTCCGCCCGAACGGGGAAGCACAGGCAAAGCAGGAAAAAGACGGAACTGGGGCGAATGATGCGGACCATGACGCATTCCTCGACGCATTAGCGGCATCCGTCTGTGGGAGCACCGAGCACGATTCTGGGAGACACACACCTCCTTCTTCGTCTTCATGATAGCGGATCACAACGAAAAAAACGAAAATCCCGCTTTCTTTTTTCCGGTTTCGACCAAAGCCCCGACCCCGAGCGAACCGATAACGGTGCTAACGACCGTAGCGATCAGGCGGATAGTAGGGAGTTTATCGAATATGATGACGGCAAGAACGACCGGACGGTGGCTGCATTGGGCGATGTGGGGGTTGGGCATGGTCGCTTCGCTGAACGCGATCGGCTGCCAGACCAACGTCGGCGGGCAAACCCTGCCCAGTGCCTACTATTTGCAGGACGACGTGCAGTACTTCCCGCCCGGACCGGAATTCCGGCTGTCCCGCGAAGCGGCGGCACTGCGGGAGTATCGGGCCGAGCGGGAATTGGAACAGGCCACGCCTTAGGGCGAGCGAAAGTCCGGTCTCTTCGGGGGAGGAGTCGCCAGGGGCGACCCACCCTCGCGCGGGCTGGATTCGGCAGCTCGCCAGACGCGCCCCCTGAGAGGACATTTAGCCTCAGGCGGTCGGGTGCGGCGTGGTCGATCCCGGCACGATTCCGGAAACGCTGCTGACGTGCCCCGCATGCCAGCGGCCGACCCCGCTACGCTTGCCAACTCCGTCGTGGACGCAGCACGATTACTCCGTGTCGTCCTCGTCGGCTTCTTCCTCAGCTTCCTCAGCTTCCTCAGCTTCCTCTTCTTCCTCTTCCGCGGGTGGTTCCTCCTCGGCGGGTTCTTCCTCGGCGGGCGCTTCGAGCTGTTCTTTCAGCTGTTCCAGTTCGGCTTCCAATTCGGCGACGGTCTGTTGAGCCGCGTCCCGGGCCGCCTCCGCTTCCTCAAGGGCTTCGGCCGTCTTTTCCGCCTCGGCCTGATGTTCCGCCAGGGCTTCTTCGGCGGTCTCGGTCGCTGCCTGAGCTTCCTTCAGGGCTTCGGCCGTCTGTTCGAGTTCGGCGACATGTTCCGCCACCGCTTCCTCGGCGGCCGCGGCCCGCTCTTCCGCCGCCTCAACGGCCTGCTCCAATTCGCCCACGGCTTCCTCTGCCGCGTCGGCCCGCGTTTCCGCCGCCTCGAGACCTGCTCGGGCCTCCTCCATCGCCTCGGCCGCCTTCTCCAATTCCGCCTCGCTATCCGCAGCCGCCTCTTCCGCGACCACGGCCCGTTCGTGGGCTGCGGCTCGAGCCGCTTCCGTCTCGTCCAACGTTGCCCGCACCTCCTCCAGCTCGGCCTCCCGCTCGCTGAGTTGCTCGCCGATCAGCGAAGCTCGCTCTTCCGCGGCATCTCGCGCCCGCTCCGCTTCCTCCAACGCAGCCGGGTCCGCACATCCTGCCAGCAGAACGCCCAACATCAGCGCCCCCATAGCGGTTAGTTTTTGCAACATAACTCCAAACTCCTTTCTCAGTTCAAATGTGTTGCCTTCCGGTACCGCCTATCGACCCTAACCGCTACTCGGCCAACCGTCAACCAGTGCCCCACAAAGCGGCTACCGGCGCCGCGTGGTCAGGCAGCCGGCATTTCGGTAACCGCTGCCTCCCGCTTCCGCCGGCGGCAGGAATCCAGCAGGATCTGCGACCATTGCTCCACCGTGGTATCCTGCAACTGCGTCTCGACCTCCAGCATCGCGTCGATGATTTGGGCCAGGCGGCGGTTCTCGCGATTCGCAGATGAAACCGTTTGACGCGCGTCGTATCGCATGGGTACTTCCTTTCCTTGCTCGTTGAAGTGTGCTCCGGCACGGGGGGTCCTATTGTGCGAAACCCGCTGCCGATTCGTTAAACCTGGCATTTGCAAATCCGATGCCAATCGCGGTCAGAAGCGGCCCTTCCATCGGGGTCCCGATCACGTAAATCGTTTCCACAGAACGACTTGCACCCACCTGCAGAACGCCCGTCGCCCGCCCGGTTCCCGAGCCTGGCCGGTGGGCGGTTGCGCAGATCCTTCCCGGCGATGGCCAGGTTTACAAACCGGAGAGCGGCTGGCGGGGCAAGCCCGGCGGGTTGCCTTATTGCGGCAAGCCGTCGGGCGCGATAGTCTAAACGAAACAACCAATGATCCAAATTTTAAGGAGATTACGACCATGTTCTTTTTGCCGAGGGGTGGCGCCAACGGAGTAATTCTGGCTGGCACAATTCTGGGGTTGCTGGCATGCACGACGGCGTTTGGCGAGGCGGAATCGCAGACCGTGTTGGTCGAGGCGGAGAGCTTCGACGATTTAGGGGGCTGGGTGGTGGATACCCAGGTAATGGACCAGATGGGTTCTCCATTCCTGATGGCCCACGGGCTGGGACGTCCCGTGGAGGACGCGACGACTCGCGTCACTTTTCCGGCGGCGGGCACGTACCGGGTGCTGGTCCGAACGCGGGATTGGGCTGCTCCCTGGAACGCCACCGAATCGCCGGGCCGATTCCAGGTGCTGGTGGACGGGCAGGCCCTGCCGGTCGAATTTGGCACGGAGGGACTGGAATGGCACTGGCAGGAAGGGGGGACCCTTGAAATCAGTGAATCGGATCGGCAGACGACGATTGCCCTGCGCGATCTGACCGGCTTCAACGGGCGGTGCGACGCGATCCTGTTCACCACGGACATGGAGTTGTCGCCGCCGAACGAGGGTGAGGCGATGGCCCGGTTCCGCCGCCAACTGCTGGACTTTCCGGAAGTGCCGGAGGATGCGGAGCAGGATTACGACTTGGTGGTGGTCGGTGGGGGCGTGGCCGGCATGTGCGCCGCCATTTCGGCCGCTCGACTCGGGTTGACCGTGGCGTTGATCCAGGATCGGCCGGTGCTGGGCGGGAACAACAGTTCGGAGATCCGCGTGCATCTGCACGGCAGGATCCACTTGCCGCCCTACCCGGCGCTGGGCGGTTTGGTCAACGAGGTCGGGCCGCGTGCGGTGGGCAACGCCGGACCGCCGGAGCGATACCAGGACGAGCGGAAGTTGGACCTGGTACGCGACGAACCGACGTTGGACCTGTTCCTGAACACCCGGGTCAACGACGTGGAGATGGACGGCAGCCGAATTTCCGCGGTGGTGGGCCAGTGCGTGCGTACCGGCCGCCGCACCCGCTTCCCCGGCCGCTGGTTCGCCGACTGTACGGGCGACGGGAATCTGGGCTACCTGGCCGGCGCCGATTACCGTTACGGCCGCGAGAGTCGCGAACAAACGGGGGAGGAACTCGCCCCGGAAGAACCCGATCGCCAAACCATGGGCACTTCCGTACAGTGGTATTCGACCGTGACCGAGCATCCCACGGAGTTCCCCGAAACCCCCTGGGCGATCCAGTTCACGGCGGAAACGTATCAAAAGGCCACGGATGGCGAATGGAATTGGGAAACCGGGTTCCTGCTGGATCAGATCGAGGAATTCGAGAAGATCCGCGACCACGGGCTGCGAGCCGTGTTCGGCAACTGGTCGTTCCAGAAGAACCACGCGCCCGACAAGGAAGCCTATGCGAACCGCGAGTTGGAGTGGGTCGCTTATATTGGCGGCAAACGGGAATCGCGGCGGTTGCTGGGGGACGTGATCCTTCAGCAGCAGGACATCGTCGAGCAACGGCCGTTCCCCGACGCGGCGGTCACCACCACGTGGACGATCGATCTGCATTACCCGACCGACTTCCAAACGCGACATTTTCCGGGCAAGGAGTTTCGGGCCCGCGCCGATCACCTGCGGATCCAACCGTATCCCGTCCCTTATCGCTGCTTCTACTCGCGAAATGTGGACAACCTGTTCATGGCGGGGCGAAATATCAGCGTGACGCACGTGGCCCTGGGCACCGTCCGCGTGATGCGAACCCTGGGCATGGTAGGCGAAGTGGTCGGCATGGCGGCTTCCGTGTGCAAACGGCACGATGTGGATCCTCGCCAAGTGTACACCGACCATCTGGATGAGTTGAAGGAATTGATGACGGAGGGGGTCGGCAGGCTGCCGCTGCCCGCTTCGGCCCGACCGCCGGAAGCTCCCGAATGGGTCGAGGACGCGGGGCCGAATCTGGCACGGACCGCAGACACGTTGACCGTTTCCGGATGCTACGATCCGGAACGGTATCCGGCCAGCAACATCACGGATGGCCGGATCAGCTATCATGACAACCGCCTGCGTTGGGTGAGTGACACGGAGTTGCCACACACCGTGGAACTGGCATGGGAAACGGCGCAGGAGTTGGGTGGCGTGCGGATCGTGACGGGGTACGGTACCGCTCAGGGGACCCAGGATCCCGCCCGCGACTTTGTGTTCCAGTACCACGATGGTGATGAATACCACGATATCGGGGAGACCCGCACCGCCGACAATACGTCGATCGACTGGAATGCCCGGTTCCCCGCCGTGACGACGGATCGCTTGCGACTGGTGGTCACCGCCACGCCCAACGATCGAACCCGTCTGTGGCAGATCGAAGTTTACGGCCCGGTACTCGAAGACGAAGCGTCGGACGACTGAGGGGTGTTTTCGGCCGAGGCCGTCTGTTTCGCAGCGCTGTGGCCGGTCTCCCCGCGGTGGCCGGTCTCTGACCGAGCCACCCGACCAGCGCGGTGGCCGGTCTCTGACCGAGCCACCCGGCCAGCGCTGTGGCCGGTCTCTGACCGAGCCACCCGACCGACCGAAGGTCTCCGGTTTCGGCGGGGTCAGAGACCCGCGCCGAGCGGTGGCGGGGTCAGAGACCCGCGCCGAGCCGAGACGTAACCACGTCGATTTGAACCAATGCGGCTCCTGCCGCGTACCGACCATGGTGTTTTCTTGCGACCCCCGTCCAGAAAATCGTGCCGCCCCGCGACTTGACGAATCCCCCACACCCTGATACCAAGTCATTAGAATCGCTGATCGTGGCGAGCGCCGCTGGTGCCTCCCCGCCCCGCTCAAGACGGGTTGATCGGCCATTGCCGGGGGGAACTGAATAATCAGGCCCCTGTTTTTCAGATCGAACCTGCAAGTTGAAGGAACGAGGCCATGCCGCGATACTCCCCCCGCCTGGGAACGCGAATCGTTGTTTTCGCCGCCGTCTGGTGCCTGATGTCGGCTGCCGCCTGGGCCTGTAATGTGCCCGTCTTTCGTTACGCATTGGAACGCTGGCCCAGCGATCCCTACCATTTGGCGGTCTTCCACGGCGAAGACGAACAGGAATCGGTTCAATCGATCCTTGCCTCGCTGGAAGGTCGGCCGATCAATGTGGAAGTCGAGCTGTTGGACGTGGCTCAGATTGAGGAAGACGATTGGCGGATCCAGGGAGTTGAACTGGATCACGACCAGTTGCCGTGGGCCGTACTGCGGTATCCGCCGCTACCGGGTCCGCCGCCGCCGATCGCGTGGTCGGGCGAACTGGACGCCGAGGTGCTGGAGGGACTGGCACATTCGAATGCCCGGCAGGAGGTGATTCGCCGGTTGTTGACCGGTGAGTCGGCCGTATGGGTGCTGATCGAGAGTGGCGATGCGGAGAAGGATCAGGCGGCTCGCGAGCGTTTGGAGAGCCATTTGGAAGAGGCCGAGCGGGAATTGCAGATTCCGGGACTGGAGGAACTGGACTACGCCCCGGAGGACGAGATGGGGCCCGGTCCGGAGCTATTGGGGCCGCACGATGTGCATGACGAGTTCATTCCGCTCAAGGTCGGTTTTTCGATCATTTCCCTTGCGCGTGACAACTTGGCCGAAGCCCGGTTCATCGATCTGTTGCTGGGAACCGAGCCGGACTTGCACGAGTACGCCGACCAGCCGATGGTCTTTCCGGTGTTCGGTCAAGGGCGGGCTTTGTGGGCCTTGGTGGGCGAGGGCATCAACAGCCGCAACATCATCGAGTCCTGCGTATTTTTGACGGGGCCCTGTTCCTGCCAGATCAAGCATTTGAATCCCGGGACGGATTTGATGATGGAATTCGACTGGTACGGCGCGTTGGAAGGCCGGGTTCCGCCGCCTCCTGAAGTGTCGGTGGAGATGCTGACGTCGGTGATGCCCGTGCTGGACGAGGACCAGGAGGAGAGTTTGGCGGCGAGCGGGGAAGCCGGGCAATCCGGGGAGGAAGCGTTGGAAACGGAGGATGCCGAGCAAACGGCGGCGGACGGGGCGGTGGCTCGAGCGGCCCCGGTGACGGCGGCCGACCGGCCGGTCGAATCGGCGGGCGGGGGAACCTCGCTGTTGCTCATCACCGGAGTGATGTTGGGCGGCCTGTTGCTGCTGGTCGGCGGCACGACGCTGGTCTTATTGGGCAAGAAGAAGGAGTAGGCATGCGTTTGCACCGCGTGGTGGTGCGCGAGTTGCTGCACTACCGCTGGAATTCGTTGGCCGGTTTATTGGCCGTCATGCTGGCGGTGGGCGCGATCGCCGGCACCGCGTTGCTGCTGGGAGCTTACGAAACGGATTCGGCTCGGGCGCTGGATGCGGAGGAGCAGCAATTGCAGCGACGGTTGACGGATTTGCGGACGGATGTGGAGGATTCGCTGGGCCGATTGGGATTCAACTTGACGCTGTTGCCCGAGGGTCAGGACCCGGCGGACTGGTACGTTCAGGACGATGCCCCGCCGACTTGGGCGGAAGCGGATGTCCAGCGATTGCGCGAGGCGGAACTGCCTTATGTGCGGAATCCGGTGGGTCAGTTGCGGCGGCGGGTGACGTGGCCGGAGAGGCAGTGGTCCGTGATCGTGGTGGGGCGTGCCGAATTGCCGATGGCGGAGGGTGGCGGTGTTTCGGCCCCGCCGATCGGCGACGTGGCGGGCGCCGACGAACCGGCGCCCTTAGCCACGCGGTTTGTACAGCCACCGGCTCCGGGGCATGTGGTCCTGGGCCATGAGATCCACCGTGTGCTGGAGTATTCCGAAGGCGATGCGTTCGAGTTGATGGGACGGACGTTTCGTGTCCAGCAGTGTTTGCCTCAGGAGGGCAGCCGGGACGACATTTCGGTGCGGATGACCTTGAAGGACGCCCAGGCGTTATTGGAGATTCCGGGTCGGGTCAGCGAGATCCTGGCCCAGGGGACGCGGGCGGCTTGGGAAGACCCGGACGGCCTGCGGCAGCAGGTCCGGCGCGTGCTTCCCGGAACGGAAGTCGTCCAACACACGACGGAATCGGCCGCGGCGTCGCTGGCGGCGCTCCATGTGAACCAGACCGAACGGCAGCGGATCGAACAGGAGCGTGCGGCCCAAGCCGATTTGAATCATTACCGCCGCCAACTGGCCGGACTGGTGAATCTGTTGGTGGTGCTTTCCTGCGGGCTGTGGATCGGCTGGCTGGCCTGGAACAATGTCGCCGAGCGGCGGGTGGAGATCGGAGTCTGGCGGGCCTGTGGCCTGCGAGCCCAGCGGCTGGTTGCCATTTTCTTGGGCCGCTGGGTATGCTTGGGGATTTTGGGGACCGCGGCCGGCTTGCTGGCCGCCGCCTTCCTCACACCCCTGCCCGCGGGGGCGGCGCCGGTGCGGCCCGATTTGCTGCCGGCGGTGCTGGGCGTCGCGATCCTGCTGTCCGGATTGGCCGCAGCCACGGCCGCCCTGGCCGCCGCGCGCGAGGACCCCGCGGCTGCCTTCCGATCCGGGTAACGTGATATGACCGAGACGAAGGGGACTGCGCGGGCTGGCAAGCCGAGCCCGCGCTTCGATTTTGGGGAGACGGTGCCATGAATATCTGGCGAATGACCTGGAAGGAAATCACGTTTCGACGCTCCGCTTCCTTCCTGGCCCTGCTCGCGGTGGCGGTCGCCGTGGCCGCCCTGGTCGGATCGCTGACCGCCCTGGACCTGCATCAGCGGCAAAACGAAGCGGTGCTGGCTGCACACCAGGAAGAGGTGGATGCCATGCTGGACCAGCTCCGCGATGAAATGCGCAAAGCGATGCTGCAGTTGAGCTTCAACGTGCTGATCTTGCCGGCCGAACAGGATCTGCGCGACTGGTACACCGAGGATTATGCCAGCCAGACGATGCCCGAAGACTATGTGGACCGCCTGGCCGCCTCCCGATTGATGACGGTCCAGCATCTGCTGCCCACGCTGCAGCAGCGGGTCGAGTGGCCGGAGCAGAACGGGCGCTCGATCGTGTTGATCGGCACGCGCGGATATGTGCCGCACCTGCACCAGGATCCCAAGAAGACGATGGAACTGGGGCGGGTGGTGCCCGAGGGAACGGTGGTGTTGGGATACCACCTGCATCAGTCGATCGGGGTGGCCGAGGGTGACACACTCCAGTTGTTGGGGCGCGAGTTCACGGTGCATCGCTGCCACCCGGAGCGGGGCAGCAAGGACGACGTTTCCGCCTGGATCCCCTTGCATGAAGCCCAGGAGTTGCTGGAGAAGCCGGGCGAGATCAATGCCATCCTGGCGTTGCAATGCATGTCCTGTCCGGGTGTGGGTTTGGACAATGTGCGGACGGAGATCCAGCGGGTGCTGGAGGACACGCAGGTGGTCGAGATGGGTTCGCGGGTCTTGGCCCGGTTTGAGACTCGGGCTCGAGTGGGCGAGGAGGCCGAGGCGGCGCTGGAGGACCATCGCCGCCAGCGGAACGAGTTGCACGCCCGGCGGGAAGCCTTGGCGGGGGTGCTCAGCCCGACGCTGATTTTGACCGCCCTCGTCTGGCTGTCGCTGTCCTCCTTTCGCGACCTGCGGATCCGACGAGGAGAATATGGGATCCTGCGCGCGATCGGCGTCGGTTCGGGACGCGTGCTGGGCATGTTCGTGTCCAAGGCGGTTCTGATCGGATTGTGCGGCGGGATGCTCGGTTACGTGGTGGGCGCATTCGCTGGCCTCTATTGGGGCCAAGCGGCGGAGGCCGGCATCGGATTGAGCTTGGGGCTGGGGGATGTGTTGCGTCCCAGTTGGTTGATCTTGGCCCTGGCCGCCGCTTTGACCGTGTCCGTGCTGGGAACCTGGATCCCCGCCGTGCTGGCCGCGCGGACCGACCCGGCAGTGATTTTACGAGAAGGAGCCAAGTAGATGTTGGAAGCCACCGGCTTGACCAGGGAATTCGCTTCGCCCACAGGACGCGTCACCGCCCTCCGCGACGTGTCGTTTTCCGCGGAACCGGGCGAATTCCTCGCCGTCCGCGGGCCCAGCGGGTGTGGCAAGACCACGTTGATGATGATCTTGGGCGGCCTCCAACGACCGACCTCCGGACAACTGCGGATCGATGGGCAAGACCCTTACGAACTAGCCCCCGAAGCCCGCAGCCGGTTCCGGGCAGAACATATCGGGTTCGTCTTCCAGGAATTCTACCTGGTGCCCTACCTGTCGGTGCTGGAAAACATCCTGGCCCCCTCCTTGGCAAAATCCCACCCCGATCCCCCGGGACGGGCACGCGCCCTGACCGAACGGTTCCACTTGCAGGATCGCCTTACCCACGTCCCCTCGGCGCTCAGCACCGGCGAACGCCAACGCGTCGCCCTGGCCCGCGCCCTGTTCCACGAGCCCCAACTGCTGCTGGCCGATGAACCGACCGGTAACCTGGACCCGGAAAACGCCCAAATCGTGCTGACCTACCTGGCGGAATTCGCCAACAGCGGCGGCACCGTGCTGATGGTCACCCATCATGCCGACGCAGCCGCCTACGCAAAACACGTCATGGAAATGGAAAACGGGACCCTGGTCAGTACGGTCGGCCAGCCGAACTGACGACCGACTTGGGTCGGGTCAGGTTAGGATGTGGTTTCTTGTCGGTAGCCCTGAAATGCTTCGTCGCCGCGTCAAAATAACTTGACGCTCTTTTCTCTTGTGAGACAAGACCACGATCCGCTCGGTCTCCGCGGGGTTGGAGGGTTGAAATCCTACGCGGCTCCCGGTCCTTATCGCTTCCGCCTGACGGCGTTGCGCAGGACGGTCCCTGAGCGGGCGGCCGCATAGATGAACAGCGCGGCCGTCAGTCCGGGCAGCAGCTTGAAAAGGTCGTCGTCGTAGCCGGCATAGTGCCAGGCGACGACGGTGCTGAACCCGACCCCCATCATCACCACGGCGGTCGGGGTGGAAAATGGCAGATGAAAGATCCGGAGCAGCAGCACCGAACCGAGGCTGGCGGCCAGGGCGGACCAGGCGATCAGAACCAAGCCGAAGACGCCTTCGGGCGCGTAGAGGGCGACGGCCAGTGCCAGGGCGGCCACCGCGATCGTCGCCCCGCGAGACGCACCATAGGAGCGCTGCCAGCGCGGCTGGATGTCCTGGGTCACCGCCCCGGAGCAGACGATCACCTGGGAATCCGCGGTGGACATCGTGGCCGCGAACAGACCGGCCAGCGAGATGCCGACGACAAAAGGCGGCAGCAACTCCCGCGTCATCAATGGCAGGGCCAATTCCGTGGGCTCCACCACCCCTCCAGCCACCGCCATGTCGGCCAATCCCGGCAGCAGGGCCCGGCTGCAGAGCCCGACGCCCACCGAGGCGAGAAAGAAGGGCACGAAATAGACAAAGTACCACAGTCGAGCCCGAGTGATCGCGGTCCGGGATTCGATCGCCATGTAACGCACCATGATCTGCGGCTGGCCGACGGCGCCAAAACCACCGAACATCAGCCCCAGAAAATAAAATCCCATCCCGAACTCGAGCTGCTCGGGCGTCCACGAAACCAAGGCCGGATCCTGCTCGCGCAGGTTGTCCAGAAGCGCCGTCGGCCCCCCCAGTCTCAGCCAGGATGCCGCCAGGATCATCAGCATGGTGCCGATCATGACGAAACTCTGGGCGGCATCCGTCCAGATGCTCGCCCGGATCCCGCCGGCAAAAGCGTACAGCACCACCACGATCATCCCGATCGTGATCCCCACCCACATGTCCCATCCGAACAGCGCATGCAGAGCCAGGCTGCCCGCCTTGAACTGCCCGGCCGCATAAACACCCAGGAAGACGAAAGTGATGACCCCACAGGTGGCGATCAGGACACGATCTTCTTCGCCCCCATGATGGCCGATCAGTCCGGAGAGGGTTTTTGCCCGCAGGTCGCCCGATTGCTCGCGCACCCGAGGATGCACGAACAGCCAGGCCGTCAGGTCGCCGAGGATCCAGGCGATGGCCATCCAGAGGGACTCAATGCCGACCCGGTAAGAGTAGGCGATCATGCCGATGAACATGAAGCCGCTGTTGTTGGTGGCGACGGCGGACAGCGCCGAGAGCCAGGGAGGGACGGCGCGGCTGGCGACCAGATAGTCGCCCGTGCTGCGCCGACGTCGCAGAAAGGAAGCGACGCCTGCGAGCGTGATCAGAAGGAGGATTACGCCAAAGGACCAGAATGCAGGTTCCATGGTCTACCCCACTGACAGCGCAGCCAGAGTCGCCTGAGTTCACCCGGGGGGCATGGTTGCAGCATATCGTGCAGGCTCTTGTTGTGACAAACGGGGACACCTGGCATTTATAGGACAAATAGGACTAATGGGACGAATATAAAGAACGGGTCGGGGGGCCGCTTCATGGCGAAAAGGCTTGAATAAAACCAGGGTCGCCCATGGCATGCCCCTCAAACCGGGGCAGCCGCCTGGTATTGCTGGGCGACGAAATCCCAATTCACCAGGTTCCAGAAGCCGGTCAGGTACTTGGGACGCGCATTGCGATAGTCGATGTAGTACGCGTGTTCCCACACGTCGCAGGTCAGCAGGGGCGTATCTCCCTGCCGGATCGGCGTCCCCGCGTTGCTCATCGGTTGAATGCTCACCTTGCCCGAAGCATCCTGGACCAGCCAGGTCCAACCTGAACCAAACAGCCCTTTGGCGGCCTCGTTGAACTGCTGTTGGAACTGGTCGAACGAGCCGAACTGCTGCTCCAACACCGCGGTGAGTGGCCCGTCCGGTTGACCACCTCCCCGCGGCGAAAGGCAGTTCCAATAGAACGTATGGTTCCAGACCTGCGCGGCATTGTTGAACAGTTTGCCGGAAGCTCGCCGGATAATCTCCTCGAGCGATTCCCCTTCCAACTCGGTGCCCGGGAGTAGCTCGTTCAGGGTCGCAACGTACTTGGCGTGGTGCTTGCCGTGGTGGTACTGCAGTGTTTCGGCCGAAATGTGGGGTTCCAGGGCCGTTTCGGCGAAGGGCAATTCGGGAAGTTCATGTTTCATGACTCGGTTCTCCTTGGAAAGAAAAGGGGTTCAGGGAATCAACCATGGGCTTCGGATAGTCTTCAGGTTTTCGGAACAGCGTAGAAATGGATTGCGGCGAGGAATACCACGAGGATCGCGGCGAACAGGGGGACGCAGATCGCCGGGCGGATGCCCAGTAGTCCAGGCAGCCAGAAAACCACCGATCAGGATGCCCACAACCAGCATCACCTGCCAATCGATCGCGGGCGTCTTCTTTGCATAGAAGGGCAACGCGTCGGTGTGGCGAGGGGCGAACTGCCGGCCGACCAGTCCGGCAAGTCGAGCATAGGCGGTCGAGGCGCCCAGGGGCTTGTCGCTGAAATAGAAGGTCAACATACTCAGCACGCCGATCAGGGCGCCGACCAAGTACGGCGACCAAGCGGGTCCCGTGGTGCCGGGATCGACGCCTGCATCTTGGGCCAGCGCGACCTGCGGTACGCCGGCAAGAATCGCGGCGGCGAATAATGCGGTCTTTCTTGGCATTGGTGATTCCTTCGGTATCCAGCCCCCTGCCCCTTGGGTTTGGTTGCACGCGAACGGCTTGCCGGCCCGTGGGGCACGGGGCGCCATTCCCCGCGTTCCCTGTTCATTTTGCCGTGCCGGGAGCTGCTTCGGCCACCATATCGCACGCCAGACTCCTGCAGGCCGCCATGGAGCCCAGGCAGTTCTCGACCGGCTGGATGCCATGCTGCCGCAGCAGCGACGCGGCAATCATCGCCCGCTGGCCGCTGTTGCAGTAGGTGGTGACGGGGCGCCCGTCGGCAATCTGGTCGATTTTCTGGGGCAAATCGCCCACAAAAACCTGCTTCGCCCCGGGCAGGTGTCCCGACTGAAACTCCTCCCTGCTGCGGACATCGAGCAGGGTGAAGCGGTCGCCCGCCTCGATTCGTTTCTCCAGATCCTTGATATGGATGGCGGGGATTCTCTCGTAGCGCAGGCCGCTTGTCTCCCAGGCATGCAAGCCGCCGGCCAGGAAAGCCGCGACATGATCGTAGCCGATCCGCACCAGGCCGCGGACCGCCTCGCCGATCTGCGAGTCATCCTCCACCACCAGCCCCAGCGGGCGGGTGTATTCCAGAAACATCCCGGCGAAGGCGGGAAGCATCTTCAACGGCAATGAGAAGCTTGCCGGCAGGTGGGCGCCCGCGTAAGCCTCGGGGCTGCGCACGTCGACCACTTGCATGCCGTCTTCCATCGCCCGGACGAAGTCCTCGGGCACGAGCGGTTTGGGGCGGGGCAGTTCGGCCAGCGGCGGGGGACCTTCCAGATTGTATTGCTCCATTTTCTGGAAATAAGGGGGATAGAAATGGTCCTCGGCCAGCTTGTAGGCGATGAACGCCTTCCGATCCTTCTGCTGCAGCGCCGGATTGTGTCGGCGTTCGTAGCCGAGGGTGGAGAAATTCCGGTCGGCCATGCCCGAACCGCAAACGGATCCCGCGCCATGGGCTGGCCACAGGAGCACGTGATCGCCCAACGCCAGCAGTTTCTGGAAGATGCTGTCGTAAAGCATCCCGGCCACCTCTTCGGCCCGATCCGGGAAGAAGTCGGTCCGGCCCACGTCGCCGATGAACAAGGCGTCGCCGGTGAACACGCCCAGCGGATCGTCGCTGAATTCCAGGTCGCGATAGACGATCGAAATGCTCTCCGGGGTGTGGCCGGGCGTCTCCAGGATGGAAAGCTTCGCCTGGCCCAGTTGGAACGCATCGCCTTCCCGCACCGGATTGCCATACTGAAAATCCAGTTGATGGCCGTGATAGATTTCCGCGAAGGCGGTGCGAGCCAGATCGAGCGAGCCGGTCACGTAATCTTCATTCCGGTGGGTTTCGAAGACATGCGTGATCCTCGCCCCGTGCCGATCGGCGATGTCCCAATAGACGCCCGTATCGCGCCGCGGGTCGATGACGGCCGCCTGCCCCGCGTCGCCCAGGATATAGGACAAGTGCGCCACGCCCGGCGTGTAGATGGTTTCCATGAACATGGATCGACTCCTCGTACTGATGTAAGAATGGTGTGGGAGGTGGTGGTTCGGTTGCTGTCAGATGGAGTTCAGGAAGGGGCGGGGTGGAGGTCGTCCGCCGGAGGTCCGTAAATACGTTCGCCCCGCGGCGCAAAGCGGCCGCCATGACAAGGACAATCCCAAGTCCGCTCCGCCCCGTTCCACTGGACGATGCACCCGGCATGGGGACACACCGCGGAGCGGACATGGACCGCCCCGGCGGGATCACGATAGGCCGCCAGCAGGCGGTCCTTACTCCGCACGAGGCGCCCTTCCCCCGCAGGGACGTCCTCCATACGGTCCAAAGCATGGGCCGCCAGGCGATCGAGGACAAAACGTTTGGCAATATTGAAGTTTTCTTGGACGAAATTCGACGCCGCGGCCACCGGTTTCCATCGGGAGGGCGAAACCCATGCCGCCGTCGCGTTCGGTCGCCCCGCGATCAGATCGCTGATGATTCGGGCCGCCGCCGTCCCCCAGGTGAGTCCCGATCCTGAAAACCCGCTGGCGACGTAGAGGTGGTTCGACAGGGGCATGCGGCCAATCAAAGGGAGGGCATCGGCGGGCTCGAACAACTCGGCCGACCAGCGGTGCGTCACCCGCGGGACGCGAAAACGCTGGGCGACATACTCTTCCAACGCGGCCAAATGGGACGGTCCATCGCCCTGACCCGTCTTGTGGTCGGCGCCGCCCACGAGCAGCGTGCCCGGCGAGGCCGATGAACTCAGGCGGGTATAATGATACGGGGAGGCCGTGTCCCAGAACAGGGCGTCGTCCACTTCGTCTGCTATCTCCACGGCCACGACGTAGGATTGGTACGGCGCCACGCGCAGGTCGAGATGGGATATGCCGAAGAAGCCCGAGTGGGTCGCGACGATCACGTCGTCAGCGACGACGCGGCCACGAGCCGTCGCCACCGTGCATGGGGCTCCTTCGGTCGGGGGCTGAATTACCCGGGAGTATTCGTGCACCCGGGACCCGTCGCCGTGGACGAGCGCGGCCAGGAGCCGCAAATAGGGTGTGATTTGTACCCGAGCCTGATTTTCCAGCCGTAGCCCGGCCGCACAGGGAAAAGGAAGCGGGACATCGGCCACCAGACGGGCCTCGACCCCCGCCCGCCGCGCGGCGTCGTGTTCCTCTTCGACAAGCGAAACGTCATCCTCGGTCTCGGCATAGAAGAACGCGGGTACCGGGACGAAGTCGCAGCCGCTGGCGTCCGAGGACCAAGCGCGGATTTGCGCGATGGCCTGGCGGCGAGCTTCGGTCACCTGCCGGGCCCCGGATTCGCCCAAGTCGCGGAGGAGCGCGCGAAAACCGGGATCGGGATGCACTTCCAGGTGCCCGGTCGACCCGCCGGTCGTCCCGGCCCCGACGCGGCCGGCCTCAAGCACCACGACTCGCCGGCCCGACGCTTTCAAGTGGGCCGCCGCCGTCAAACCGGTGATCCCCGCCCCAATGATTGCCACGTCGGCGCGGCTTTCTTGGTCCAAAGGAGCATACGTTGGGGCCTCCTGGAGGAAAGCGTCGCTCCACCAATACGAATGGGGCGAAATGGTATCCATCGAAAGCCTCCGGTTCAGGAAATTGCCCTGGCCCCTCGCTCGCAAAGCGGCCCGCCGCGGCCGGCTCGCTGGCCCCTTCTGGCCCGCGAGCCGCACCGGCCGACGAGCCATCGAAGTCCGCGCGGCGAATTACCCGTCCTGCTCAGGAGCTGGCGACTCGAGGTCGACGTCCACGTCGACTTCGACCCCGTCGGGGCCCACTTCCACGTCCAAATCGCCGCGAGCACGCCCTTGCTCGCTCCCGTCCTGCACGCCCAGTGCTTCCGCCAATTCGGGATCGGCGAACCTTGGCCAGTCGTCCTGGTCGAAGCCGGTGGCCTCCTGGACGGTTTCTTCCGTCGCGTCCAGCACCATCTGATACTCAAACCATCCCTCGACCTCCTGAAGGGTGAACGCCTCCCAGGGGACCGCCACCAACGTGTCGCCAAATCCCAGGAAACCGCCGTACGATAAGGCGCCATAACGGATCGAGCCCGCTTCCAAATCGAACACGATTTCCGTCAAGCTGCCAAGATTTCGCTCATCATCTCGATCACGGATGCGGCTGCCGGTCAGTTGGCTCACGCGATAAATCGGCCGCTCCTGATCGCGTTCGATGTCTTCCAGGCCGTAAAAGGCATCCAGTTCGGCCGCCCATTCCGGATTTCCAAGGACGTTCCAGTCGTCTTCCAGAACGGGCGCCTCCTCGAATCGTTCCTGGGTTACGTCGACCTGGAGCACCCATTCGCGGTGGGTGGGTCGAGTGGCCGGGGGGGCCCCGGGCTCACCAAGCCCGACTCCCGGACCCAGAGGCCGCTGCTTCAATTGGGCAGCTTCGATCGGGACCGGCCGCAGGGTGGCGGCGATCCCCAAAACACCGCCTTCGGCCAGCACCAGGTGCGAGACGCGTCCTCCGTCGAAATCGACCACCAGATCGTAGACATCGCCGAGCACGACATCTCGCGAACTGATCACGTTCCGTCCAATCAGGGCGGATGCCTTGGCTGCCAAGTCATTCTGGTCTTGCTCAGCGGCATCCGCCCCGGCAACGGCGGCCAGAGCGATCAGGGCCGGTACCACGCCAAAATTTCGCAACATCGCTTTCTCCTCGTGATTTCCTCGCTTCTCGTCTCTGCCGCGACGCCGCGCCAGACCAGCCATCAATGCAATGGCTTTCACGCGGGAACGTCGCCTGCGGGGCGCCGGCCGCTCCGGTTCGCCCGAATACACGGCTTCCCACCCGCAGCAAATCGTGCGCCATGCGTTCTCCCCCGCTTGACGAGTGCCCCACGGCGTGCCTCTCCCGCAAAAGCTGGAACTCGCCTTGCTCTCCACAAACGAAGCCGTTCGTCGCCTCGATCATGCAGCGACACTTTGCCATAGTGGAACGTGCTTCCCCCGTCAGGCTGTCGTAATGGACGCGGCTTAACCAAAACATTCCGCGCGAATCAAACCGTGGGTCGGCGGAAGCCGCCAGCAACCAAGCTGATCACGAACAGTACGAGGAAGATGAAAAACAATATCCTGGCAATTTCCACCGCGCCGGCCGCAATGCCACCGAATCCAAGAACGCCGGCAATCAGCGCGACAACAAAGAACACCACTGCCCAATACAACATGGCTCGAACTCCATAAGAATCAAAAAGAGGATGGCGAATCGCAGGTGATCCTCGTTACGCCTTCTCCCCGGCGGGCAGTTCGTCGATTTTCGATGCGAGAATGAAATCGTTCTCGGACAAGCCGTCCACCGCATGCGTCGCCAGTTCGACGGCCACATGGCGGTAGCCGGTGAGATGGACGTCGGGGTGATGCCCCTCCTGCTCGGCCAGGTCGCCGACACGGCGGAGAAAGTCCATGCCGGTGGCGAAGTCCTTCATGGTCCACTGCTTGCGAATCTGGCGAGCGTTTTCGTCCATTTCCCATCCGGAAAGGGCGGCGAGCAAGTCGCGAGCTTGCGGTTCCGAGAGCCTCGCCTCCTCACCTTCACAGGCGCGGCAACGCTGGGAACGGAGTTGGTCTGTGGTTTGCGTGGTCATGGGTTTTCTCCCGAGGGATCGGTTTGTTGAGTTCGGTTCTTACCGAGCGGGTTGCCGATCGGTTACGGAAGGCTGGCCGGATGCAAATGTTGTTCCAACCCGGATGATTTTGGGGCGCGCGCCCCGCCAGGACCGGAACCTTCGGCATCCGATTTGCACTTAGCAAGGGAAGTCACGATGTGCATGCTTCCCTTCGAATTCAGGAGTCCCCCATGCGTAAGCTGCTACTTCCTTTGGCCGCGGTCTTCCTCGGTCTGCCCGGCCTGGCTGCGGAGCAGCCCCCGCCGCCGGGAGACCTGGCCGTCACCGAAGCCGTGGAACGACGGCTGAGGATGCACGAGGCGGTGCCGGAGGCCCGGATCGACGTTGCGACCCACGAGGGCGTTGTCACCTTGTCGGGCACGGTCGACCGTTTGAACGCGAAATTCGCCG
>SLEY01000128.1 GCA_007124535.1 Planctomycetaceae bacterium | reverse complement strand
GGGTGACGATCATCACGGCATCGACGTCATCGCGGGCGAGCACCTCGCGAAAATCGACGTAGGCATCGCAGCCGCGGTATTGGCCGGCGCCGGTCTTCTCGGCGTAGAACGCGTTGACTTGGTCGCGGACCGGCTCGCGGCCCAGGAAATCCTGGGGGCGGGCGTAACCGTAACTGCCCCGGTTCACGTCGCAGACCGCGACGACCTGCACGTCGTCCAGCCGCAACATGCTGGGCACATCGACGCGGCTCTGATTACCCGTGCCGATGAACGCCACGTGGACGCGCTCGCTGGGCGGGTTGTCCCCGAGCACGGACGAGGGCACCACCCAGGGCCCCGCCAGCGCGGCCCCAGCCGCTTTCAGAAAGGCACGGCGCTCGGTGAATCGTCGCCCCGTCGTGGCATGTTTCTTGCTCATGGCATGTCCTTTCGTTACTTGGCTCGGTCGGCCCAACCTGCTGATACGCCGGAAACGCCGTGAAGTGCCCCCCGGCATGACTCCCCCCTCTTCCACAATAGCGTAATGGCCGGCGCTGGCCAAGACAAGGTCCCCGCCAATCGCCTTGGCGACCTGTTGCGAACGGTCACCAATCGGTTTAGACTCGAACTCATCGTGTCCCGATTTTGGTCTCTTACCTCATTGCGAGAACAAACCATGCCGAATCCGAACCCTTTGAAAAGACGTGATTTCCTGAAATTGACCGGCGCCGGTGCAGGCCTGTTGGCCACCGGCGTGTGGAGCGAACGGGCCGCGGCGGAATCGAATTCGCCCAACGGCAAACTGAATATCGCCTCGGTCGGCACCGCCAATCGAGCTTCGGGCGTCATCGGCGGTGTGACCAGTGAGAATATCGTGGCCCTCTGCGACGTGGACCGGAACTACCTGGAGCGGTCCCACCAACGCTTTCCAGACGCCCGGCTGTACGCCGATTACCGCGAAATGCTGGAACAGGAAGGCGATCGCATCGACGCCCTGCTGGTGGGGACCCCGGATCACCAACATGCGCTGCCCTCGCTGCTGGCGATCCGGGCGGGCAAGCACGTGTATTGCGAAAAGCCGCTCACGCACACCGTCCACGAATCGCGACTGCTGGCCGAAGAGGCTGCCGAGCGGGGAGTGGCCACGCAGATGGGGATCCAGATCCATGCCGGAGAGAACTACCGACGCGTGGTCGAGATCGTCCAGTCCGGCGCGCTGGGAGACGTGACGGACGTCCACGTCTGGGTCAGTAAGGATTGGGGAGGTGGTGAACGTCCGGAGGGTGGTCAAGAGCCGCCTGAAACCTTGGATTGGGACCTTTGGCTCGGCCCGGCTCCCGAGCGGCCGTTCTGGCCCGGGCGATACCATCCGGGCCAGTGGCGTCGCTGGTGGGATTTCGGCGGCGGTACGCTGGGCGATATGGCGTGCCACTATATGGACCTGCCTTTCTGGGCCCTTAATCTGCGGCATCCGATCAGTTGCGAAGCGGAAGGTCCGGAAGTGCATCCGGAGACGTGCCCCCGCCAGCTGATCGTGCGATATGAATTCCCGGCACGCGGGGACTTGCCCCCGGTCAAACTGACTTGGTACGATGGCCACGCCACTCCGCGTGAGGCGGCGGGGGAAGAAGTGCCCGCCAACGGGGTGATGTTTGTCGGTACCCAGGGGCACATGTTCGCCAACTACAGCAGCTACCGCTTGTATCCCGAGGACAGGTTCGCCGATTTTCAGCGACCGGAGCCGAGCATCCCGCGTTCGATCGGACACTTTGCCGAATGGATCCAAGCCTGCAAGGACGGATCGCCGACGACCTGCAACTTCGATTACTCCGGGGCCCTGACCGAAACCGTGTTGCTGGGTCTGGTCGCCTATCGCGTGGGGCGGAGACTGGATTGGGATGCCGGCGCGCTTCGCGCCACCAACTGTCCCGAAGCTGCTTCGCTGGTCCAGAAGACCTATCGCGCGGGCTGGGAAGTGGCTTAGCGCCGCAGGTCGCTCGGAACCGTACAGGGAACGCGTCAATCTGGAACCTCCCACACGAATCTTTTGCCATGGGGAGCATGGGTCATGGACACGAAGGTTTTTTTTCGCCGGATCGCCCGGCTTGCATGTTGGACGTTTTTGATCAGTCCGGCGACCGGGCGGGTGGCCGCAGAGGCTTCGGAGGCGCCGGGGCCGGAAGCCGCCGTTGTGTTGCAACACGGACAGGTTTTCTACGCCGAGGGTCGTTTCGGCGGCTGGCCGGCCAATAACGGCATGTGGGCTTGGGGCGACGAGATCCTGGTGGGGTATGTCGAGGCGGATCATCAGGAGCGTCGCGGTCATACCTACGATCGTTCCACCGCCAGGAAGAAATTCGCCCGCAGCCTGGATGGCGGGGAGACCTGGACCGTGGAAGACGGTCTGGAACAGGGGATCACGGGTCTGTCGAATGACCATCGTTTGGGGGATCACGCAGAGCCGCCGCGCCAACTGGAGGAACCCATCGACTTTACCCACCCCGATTTCGCGATGACGCTTCGCCGGGAGAACAATCACGACGGGCCCTCGCATTTCTACTACAGCTACGACCGCGGCAAGTCCTGGCAGGGGCCGTTTGCCTTCCCCAATCTGGACACCCACGGGATTCCGGCGCGGACGGATTATCTCGTCGACGGCCCCCACGAGATGCTGGTCTTCCTGACGGCGGCCAAGAGCAACCGCCGGGAGGGCCGGATCTTCTGTGCACGGACGACGGACGGGGGCGTCACTTGGGAGCGAGTCGCCTGGATCGGACCCGAGCCGCCCGGTTTCTCGATCATGCCCTCCTCGGTCCGCTTGTCGCCCGAGCGGATCCTGACGGTGATCCGCCACCGGGATGGTCCGACGTGGTTGACCGCTTACCGTTCGGAGGACAATGCGGCCACGTGGCAACCGTTGGACGATCCCGTGACAAACAATCTCAACTCGCCCCCGGCCCTGCTCCAATTGGAGGATGGCCGGCTGCTGCTGGTGTACGTGGATCGCCGCAACCGCGACGGGACGGGGTCGGCCGTTTGCGCAAAGATCAGCGCGGACGAGGGCGAATCGTGGAGCGAGGAGATCGTGCTGCGAGGCGAGGAGGGAGCGACGGGCGATGTCGGCTATCCGGTGGTCACCCAGCGGCCGGATGGGCGGT